>NZ_LDPD01000023.1:737226-747449 GCF_001026865.1 Geobacillus sp. ZGt-1
CCGCGTGCTCCGCCCCGCCGATGTAAACATCGACCGGCAGCCACTTTTTCAGCTTTTCCGGATCGGCGAGCTGCTTGTCGTTGTGCGGGTCGATGTAGCGTAAATAATACCAGCAGCTTCCAGCCCATTGCGGCATCGTGTTCGTTTCGCGCCGCCCTTTTTTCCCGGTTTTCGGGTCGACAACATTGACCCATTCTTCGATGTTGGCCAGCGGCGACTCGCCCGTTCCCGACGGACGGATTTCATCCGTTTTCGGCAACACAAGCGGCAATTCCTCTTCCGGCACCGGCGTCATCGTGCCGTCTTCCCAATGGATGATCGGAATCGGCTCGCCCCAGTAGCGCTGGCGGCTGAACAGCCAGTCGCGCAGCCGGTACGACACTTTTTTCCGCCCTTTGCCGTGCTCCTCAAGCCAGGCGATCATTTTGTCGATCGCTTCCTGCTTGTTCAACCCGTTCAAAAACTCGGAGTTGATATGCTCGCCATCTCCGGTGTACGGTTCTTTTTCGATATCGCCGCCGGCGACGACTTCTTTCATCGGCAAGTGGAATTTTTTCGCAAACTCGTAGTCGCGCTCATCGTGCGCCGGCACGGCCATGATCGCTCCGGTGCCGTAGCTCATCAAGACGTAGTCAGCGATCCAAATCGGAAGCCGATCGCCGGTGACCGGGTGAATGGCGTACGCGCCGGTGAACACGCCCGTTTTTTCTTTCGCCAAATCGGTGCGCTCAAGGTCGCTTTTGCTTTGAATTTCCTTTAAGTAGGCGTCAACGGCTGGCTTTTGCTCCGGCGTCGTGATTTTTTCAACGAGCGGATGCTCCGGCGCCAAGACGGTGTACGTCGCGCCAAACAGCGTATCCGGACGCGTCGTGAACACGGTGAATGTTTCGTCATGGCCGTGGACGGCAAACTCGATTTCCGCTCCTTCCGAACGGCCAATCCAGTTGCGCTGCATCTCTTTAATGCTTTCCGGCCAGTCGAGCTCTTCCAAATCTTCAAGCAAGCGGTCGGCATAGGCGGTGATTTTCAGCATCCATTGCCGCATCGGCTTGCGGATGACCGGATGCCCGCCGCGCTCGCTCCGGCCGTTGATCACCTCTTCGTTCGCCAGCACCGTGCCGAGCGCCGGACACCAGTTGACCGGCACTTCATCCATGTAGGCGAGCCCTTTTTCATACAGCTTCAAGAAAATCCATTGCGTCCATTTGTAATAGTTCGGGTCGGTCGTATTGATCTCCCGGTCCCAGTCGTACGAAAAGCCAAGCGATTTGATTTGCCGGCGGAAATTGTCGATGTTTTTTTGCGTAAACTCCGCCGGGTCGTTGCCGGTATCGAGCGCATATTGCTCGGCCGGCAGCCCGAACGCGTCCCAGCCCATCGGGTGAAGGACGTTGTACCCTTGCATCCGCTTCATGCGCGCCAAAATATCGGTCGCCGTATATCCTTCCGGATGGCCGACGTGCAAGCCGGCGCCGGATGGATACGGGAACATGTCGAGAACGTAAAACTTCGGCTTGTCATCATCATCGGGCGTGCGGAACGTTTTGTTTTTCTCCCAATAGTCCTGCCATTTTTGTTCAATTTCGCGGTGGTTGAAGCTCATCGCAGCACTCCTCCTATCAAGTTCTACTTGCATCATTGACGAAAATATGTACAAAAAAACCCCCCATCCCCACAGCAAAGGGACGAGAGGCGCGCTTCCCGCGGTACCACCCTTTTTGGCGCGCCAAACGGCGCACCCGCTTTCTTCCTTAACGCGGATGGACGGCCGGCGCTGTCGATGACCGTTCACGCCGGCAACTCCGAGGCGAGTTCACGAGCCGACTTCGGTTGACTCGCACCATCCGTCAACTCTCTGCCGTCCGTCGGGCCCGCTACTGCTCCTCTTCACCGTTATTCGCCTTATTCGCACATGAATCGACCGATGAGTGGACAGAATGACAAATTTATTATTATTTTAAAAAATTTGTCGATCAATTGCAAGCCGAAATCTATACGGAAGCCGCGGTTTTTTCATCCGCGTTCTCCGTCCGCTTCGGGAGCCGACGATCATGCAAAAGCGCGGCCAGCACCGCCAATAAGGCAAACAATGCTAACATCATGATGAGCAGTTTCATTCCAAACAGATCGGCGACCGAGCCGCCGATGACCGGTCCGATCATCCGTCCGGCCGTGGCCGTCCCGTTGACGATTCCTTGGTAAAACCCGGCTTTCCCCGGGGGCGCCCATTCGTTCACCGCGGCCGGAATCGCCGGCCAGACGATCATCTCGGCGATCGTGAGCACAATCATGGACGCGGCAAACTCTGCAAACGAATGCGCCCCCAACAGCATGGCAAACGAAACGGCGAAAATAAAAAAACCGATCACGATTTGCCGCTTCAACGTCGGCATGAAGCGGCGGATGACCGCTGACAACAGCGGCTGGGCCAAGACGATCAACGCTCCGTTGATCGTCCAAAGCAAGCTGTACTGCCCGACTGGTATCCCGAGCTCGCGTGTATAGGCGGCGATCGTCGTCGACCATTGGACATAGCTCAACCAACACAGTCCATAGCCGGCGCAAAGGAGGGCAAGCGCCCAGCCCGCGGAGCGGGATGGCGCTCTTTCCGCTTCTCCGGATCGTTTCTTTCTCGGCGGCGGCAAGAGCGGAACGCGGCGCAGCCCGGCCACAACCGTAAACAAAAACGCGGCATACAACAAAAGATTGGCGAAAAAAACGAGCGAGAACGAATATGAAGCGACAAGCCCGCCAAGCGCCGACCCGACGGCGACGCCGATGTTTTGCGCGACATACAAGGCGTTGAACGCCCGCCGCCCCCCTTCCGGCCAAATCGCCCCGGCGTACGCCGACGCGGCCGGAAAGACGACGCCGCTGCCAACGCCGACAAACGCCAAAAACACCGCATAATGCGGCCAACCGTGCCAAACGCTTAAGCCGCCGAGCGCGGCTATCGTCAACATCGCTCCGGCCAACAAAACGCGAAACCCGCCGATCCGGTCAAACAAAAAGCCGCCGGCCAAGCTGCCGATGACGCTTCCCCCAGAGTTGAGCATGAGCACGACACCAGCGACAGCGAGCGGCTGGCCGAGCTGTTCGTGCAAATAGATCGTGTTTAGCGGCCATAGAAACGACGCCCCTGTCACATTGAGCGCCATGCCGACAAGCAGCCACCAAAGAGCGCGGGGCATCGGTCATCATCCTTTTCTGGCTTTTATTTTGAGTTCCGAAATAATTGTAGGGGAAAACAGGAAAAAATGCAATCAAAAAGGCGGAGCGTTCCGATGCGTCCGCCACTTTTTTGCCAAACTAACTCCCCACGGAAACAATGGCTTTTGAAGCGGGGCTCCTGCGCGAAAAGAAGAACAAGACGGAGCGGCTTCCGCCCCTTTGGCTTGTCGTCACCCGTTCCGCTGCTTGGAGCGGATCGGTTGGCCGCCCGTTTCCTCGTATTGCTTTTTCGCCAGCTTCACCGGGTCAAAGTCTTGACCAAGCTCAAGATCGTTATTGTTTTGGCCGTTGCGTGTTTTTTGTTCCGGATTCGTTTGTTTCAAGCGTCGCTTCATGTCGTGTTCCTCCTCGTTTCAGCGGTCAAGCAAAATCATGTCGTTTTGCAATTGCTCCAGTTGGAGCCGCATCCGATGCAGCTGCTCGCGCTGCTGGGCGTTGCAGCTTCGCGCCAAGTGCGCTAAATCGATGACCGTCTGCTCGAGCATCTGCTGGGCGTTGGTGTATTCGGTGATGTTGTAATGCTCCTGCTTTTGCGCTTCCGTATATTGCTCTTTCGCGTAGCGGATCACATCTTCACACCGCTGCAAAAATTCCTCAACGGATTGTCTTGTCGCCATGCGCTCACCTCGTTTCGTGATATTCCCTCATGTTTACTATGCGCCGCATAGGCCGGCCGTATCACGCCAATGATTGGCAGCGGTCGATTTTCCATGAAGTTTTTGTTACAATGCCGACGTGAGGATCTTCGTTCAGCTCGATCAATGTCGGTCAGCTCAAGGTTTTCTGTCACGCCGGCGCAGAGGATGGAAAGTTTAGGGGAAAAGCGATGGCATCCGACACTTTGGCGCAACGCCACGCCTGCCAACGTAAACGATGAAACGATCACAAGGAGGGGCCAACCGATGGCTTTGATGAACATTTTGCCGTTTGCCCGCTTTTTGCTTGATCAAGCAGTCAACGAAGGCGACATCGCCGTCGACGCGACCGTCGGCAACGGGCACGACACCGTGTATTTGGCCCAACGCGTCGGGGATTTCGGCCATGTGTTCGGCTTTGACATTCAGTCTGAGGCCATCACCGCCGCTTCCGCCCGCCTCGCGAAACATGGGCTATGCGGGCGGGCGACGTTGTTCGAGCGAAGCCATAGTGAACTGCTTGAGGCGCTTCCCGCCGATGTACACGGGCGCATCGCCGGCGCGGTGTTCAACCTCGGCTATTTGCCGGGCGGCAATAAGCAAATCGTCACCCAGCCGAAATCGACGATCGAAGCGGTCCGCCAGTTGCTTTCCGTCATGAAGCCGGGCGGCGTCATCGTTCTTGTCGTCTACCACGGCCATCCGGAAGGAAAGCGCGAACGCGACGCGCTCCTTGATTACGTCCGCTCTCTTGATCAACGGCGCGTCCATGCCTTGAAATACGAATTCATCAATCGGCAAAACAACCCGCCGTTTTTGCTCGCGCTCGAAACCCGGGCGGATAAGGGCGCCTGAATCAATCGGATCCCGCCCCTTTTGCCAATACAAGCAAACGGCCGCCCTTATGAAAAGGACAGCCGTTTTTGCCGCTCCTGCCAAAAGCGGTATGCTTTTCCGTTCCAATAGAAAAACTGCGACGCCGCCCCGCCGGCGCGGACGAGCCGGCGCGCCAGCCGGCGCAGCCCGCGCTGCTTTTTCACCTTGGCATCCGACAAATACAATCCAAGAAGCCCTCGGTGAATAAGGCGGTGAAACTCGCCGTGCGGAAGGGCGCCAACATGGCGGTCGGCCTCTTCGATGAAATGGCAAAGCCGCTCAAGCATCACCGTTTCATTCGGATAGTAAAAGCAAAAGTTTAAATCGCCGCCGTCCCGGTCTTCCTCCTGATCGATCAAATAGTCGAGCAAAATGTGCAGTCCTTGAATGTAAGGAAAATAACCGTCGCGCACTTGTCTCGCCATCTCCGGCGGCAGCGATTCGCCAAACGCATAGGCGACGAGGCAGAAAATGCCGAGCGTCGAACCGGAGCAGGCGGAAAACTCATACCACTCCATCGGCGGCAAGGCGTCTTTGTATTGCGCGAACCATTTCTCCAGCCGCGGCACCCGCTCGCTCGCTTCAACATGTTTATGCACTTGCAAGTCGCAATAATATCCGGCCAATTCATGCAAAAATGGGGCGATCGTCTCATAATGGCGCACCGTCTCGAGCACCTCTTGGCACGTGCGGACAAGCGCCGGCAAATAGCCGCCGTCTTCCTGTTCGCGGCGATGGCGGTAATAGTTCGACGGCTCTGCTCCGATCGTCAAAGCGTCCGGCATCGAATCGTGCAAGGCGCGAAAGTCGAGCGGATCGAGCGAGGTGCTGCGGTCGCACAAATTATCCAAATAATCGCTGATCGTCTGGTAAGCAACGATAAAGCGGATGCAATCCTCCATGTTTTCTCCGGCCAAGAGCGCCAAAATGGAGCCGCCTTCGCAATGGAACGTTTTCGAAGCGATGCTTGCGAGCGCCTGGCGCCGCAATTCCGGGTCGGGAATGCGCTCGGCCTGGCGCCGCCAATAGGCAAGCTCGCGGTGGACAAGCGGAAGCACGTCACGATACACCATTTTCATCAAGGCGATGGGGTTTTTCGGAATGTTCAATCGGCTCACCTCAGGTGCAAACACCATGGTCTCGTCTCCTAGCATTTCCATCTTATCGGCAACCAAAATCGTTTCGCGTCTGAACAGCTTGCGATCTCGTCTTCCAGTATTGCCATCAATGCGGCCGGGGCAAACCATAAAAGGGTTGGCGACGGAGTGAAAAAGCCGCTCAACAACGGTTCTTCTCACGTTGAGAAGCTTTGTGAAATCGGATCTTCTTCCCCGATCCCAACCACTCATCGGGCGAAACGAAACGTTTTTCACCAATCCCGATTAGGCGCGCTCGCTTTCGTTGGCGATTTGGACGCAGCGTTGTACAATACATGGTGAACGATCGATTTTGCAACAGAAAGGAACGAACGCCCATGATTTACCCATACAAAGGCAAAACGCCGCAAATTGCCGCCTCCGCCTTTATCGCCGACTATGTGACGATCACCGGCGATGTCGTGATCGGCGAAGAGACAAGCATTTGGTTCAATACCGTCATTCGCGGCGATGTGGCGCCAACGGTGATTGGCAACCGGGTCAATATTCAAGATAACTCAATTTTGCATCAAAGTCCAAACAATCCGCTTATCATTGAGGACGGGGTGACGGTCGGCCATCAAGTCATTTTGCACAGCGCCATCGTTCGCAAAAACGCGCTCATCGGCATGGGCTCAATCATTTTGGACCGCGCGGAAATCGGGGAAGGCGCGTTTATCGGCGCCGGCAGTTTAGTGCCGCCGGGCAAAAAAATTCCGCCCAACACGCTCGCCCTCGGCCGGCCGGCGAAAGTCGTCCGCGAACTGACGGAAGACGATATCCGCGAAATGGAGCGCATCCGCCGCGAATATGTCGAGAAAGGGCAGTATTACAAAGCGCTGCAGCAACAGCGGACATCGTGCGCCGACAAAAAAGAGCTGCCGTGATCAGGCAGCTCTTTTTCTTTCATCACTTGTCCGCCAACGCCAGCGCTTGTTCTTTCAACAAGGCGGCTTTGTCGGTGCGCTCCCACGGCAGGTCGATGTCCGTACGCCCAAAATGGCCGTAAGCAGCCGTCTGTTTGTAAATCGGGCGGCGAAGGTCGAGCATTTTGATGATGCCCGCCGGGCGGAGATCGAAGTTGTTGCGCACGACTTCAATCAAAATGTCTTCCGACACTTTGCCGGTGCCGAACGTATCGATCGAAATCGAAACTGGGCGGGCGACGCCGATCGCGTAGGCAAGCTGCACTTCGCATTTGTCGGCCAGTCCTGCCGCGACGATGTTTTTCGCGACATAGCGGGCCGCATACGCCGCCGAGCGGTCGACTTTCGTCGGATCTTTGCCCGAGAACGCGCCACCGCCGTGGCGGGCGTAGCCGCCGTACGTATCGACGATGATTTTGCGCCCCGTCAACCCAGCATCCCCTTGCGGACCGCCGATGACAAACCGTCCTGTCGGGTTGATGAAATATTTCGTGTTCTCATCAAGCAGCTCCGCGGGCACGACCGGCTTGATGACCTGCTCTTTAATGTCGCGCTGGATTTGCTCTTGCGTAATTTCCGGATGGTGCTGCGCGGAAACGACGATCGTATCGACGCGCACCGGTTTGCCGTTTTCATCGTATTCGATCGTCACTTGCGTTTTCCCGTCCGGCCGCAAGTACGGCAAGACGTCCGTTTTGCGCACTTCCGCCAATCGGCGCGCCAAGCGGTGCGCAAGCGAAATCGGCATCGGCATCAATTCTTCCGTCTCATTGCAGGCGAACCCAAACATCAATCCTTGGTCGCCGGCGCCGATCGCTTCGATTTCCTCGTCAGTCATCTGACCTTCGCGCGCCTCGAGCGCCCGGTCCACCCCCATCGCAATGTCCGGCGATTGTTCGTCAATCGATGTCAGCACCGCGCACGTATCGGCGTCAAATCCGTATTTGGCGCGCGTGTAGCCGATCTCCCGGACCGTATCGCGGACGATGCGCGGAATGTCCACGTATGTTGATGTCGTGATTTCCCCGCTCACGAGCACCAGCCCGGTCGTAACGCTCGTTTCGCAGGCGACGCGGGCGTTTGGATCTTTTTCCAAAATGGCATCCAAAATGGCGTCAGAAATTTGGTCGCAAATTTTATCCGGATGTCCTTCCGTCACAGACTCTGAAGTAAACAAGCGGCGTTTGGCTGACATTCGGTTTGTTTCCTCCTCTTGGCATAATGTGGCGACACGGAACTCATTTCCCTTTTTCCCTTCGCAATATAAAAAACCTTTCCTGTAACGGCTGAGGAAAGGTCATGGCAATCGTATTGCTTCCTTTCACTCTTATCGTTCAAGGACTGCGCCTTGCCACAGGTTAGCACCATTTCACACATGTACAGTTGTGACGGTTGCTGGGCTTCATCGGGCCTGTCCCTCCACCGGCTCGGGATAAGAGTATCCGTTCAATGACTTATCTTATCGCAACGGAATCGGCAAAGTCAACTATCAAAATTCATTTTTTATCATTTCCAGCCGCGAAAATTCTTTCCTCAAGGAAACCAACACATTGGGCAAAATAAAGTTTGAAAAACCCACACAATTAGTATGGACTATTAATAAAAATGTGTTATACTATTTTCAAGAGTGATTACAAAAAGAAGGCAGGTTTTGAATATGGGGATCGCAAACATGACGAATAAGCTTGATTTATTGCTGCAAAAACCGTACGTGCATCATCAACTGTCCGTCGCCGAGCTCGTTGAGAAAGTCCTGCAACGGAACGAAGGACGGCTGACGCACACCGGAGCCGTCGCGGTGACAACCGGCAAGTACACAGGGCGGTCGCCGAAAGACAAATACATCGTCGAAGAACCGTCAACGAAGCAAACGATCGACTGGGGCGCGGTCAACCAGCCGATGTCTCCGGAGACGTTTGATAAACTGTACGACAAAGTGCTCGACTATTTAATGAAGAAAGATGAACTGTTCGTGTTTAAAGGCTTTGCCGGCGCCGATCCGAAATACCGGCTGCCGATTCAAGTCGTCAACGAATTCGCCTGGCACAACTTGTTCGTCCATCAGCTGTTCATTCGGCCGAGCGCCGCAGAGCTCGCCGCGCATGAGCCGCAATTCACCGTCATTTGCGCGCCGAACTTTAAAGCCGACCCGAAAGTTGACGGCACGCGCTCGGAAGCGTTCATCATCATCTCGTTTGAACGGCGCACCGTGTTGATCGGCGGCACCGAGTATGCCGGCGAAATGAAAAAATCGATTTTCTCGGTGATGAACTATTTGCTGCCGGAACAAGGCATCCTGCCGATGCACTGCTCGGCCAACGTCGGCCAGGAAGGCGACGTCGCCCTCTTTTTCGGCTTGTCGGGAACGGGAAAAACGACGCTCTCGACCGACCCGAACCGCCGCTTGATCGGCGATGATGAGCACGGCTGGTCAAACCGCGGCATTTTCAACATCGAAGGCGGCTGCTATGCGAAATGCATCAACCTATCGCGCGAGAAAGAGCCGCAAATTTTTGACGCCATCGGCTTCGGCGCGGTGCTCGAAAACGTCGTCCTCGACGACGCGACGCGGGTGCCGAATTACGACGACGGCACGCTGACGGAAAACACGCGCGCCGCCTACCCGCTTCAGGCGATCAAAAACATCGTCGACCCAAGCGTCGCCGGCCATCCGTCCACGATCGTGTTTTTGACGGCTGATGCGTTCGGCGTCCTGCCGCCAATCAGCAAGCTGACGCGTGAACAGGCGATGTACCATTTCTTAAGCGGCTACACAAGCAAACTCGCCGGCACCGAACGCGGCGTCACCGAACCGGAAGCAACGTTCTCAACGTGCTTTGGCGCACCGTTTTTGCCGCGCCCGGCCGTCGAATACGCGGAAATGCTCGGGCAAAAAATCGCCGAACACAACGTCCGCGTCTTTTTGGTCAACACCGGCTGGACAGGGGGACCGTACGGCGTCGGCAGCCGCATGAAGCTCGCCTACACCCGGGCGATGGTGCAAGCCGCCGTCGAAGGGGAGCTGGACAACGTCGAAACGGTGCAAGACCCGATTTTCGGCCTCGCCATCCCAACCCACGTCCCCGGCGTGCCGGATGACGTCCTGCAGCCGCAAAACACATGGGCTGACAAACAAGCATACGAACAAAAAGCAAAAGAGCTGGCGCAAAAGTTCCGCGCCAACTTCCGAAAGTTCGCCCATATCGACCCGACGATCGAAAAACTCGGCGGACCGCTCGTGTAACAAGAACCCGGCCGGACAGGGAACATCCTGTTCGGCCGGTTTTTCTGTTCTTTCCTCTGCTTTCGTCTCCGACACTGAATCGTTAGACATTTCTGTACGTCGGTCCGTTTCATTCGCCTCAAACAACCAGACTCGAGCAAACGCAATGAGCTTCTGTGTTTTCATTTGCCGCAAT
>NZ_LDPD01000023.1:747476-749396 GCF_001026865.1 Geobacillus sp. ZGt-1
ATGTCATCAAAAGATGGATGATTAATGAACTTGCGCATTATTTCTAAAGTTTTTACTCCCTGTTTCCCCAAGAATTGTGTTCTTACTTCTATTTCTCCAACTGTTTTCCGCAAATCATTCATATACTTATCACAATTTTTAGTATCATTAAACAAGTGATCAAGATGCATAATTCCTATAGAAACTCCAGCAGCATGATATGCTCTGTCTAAAGGCCTTTTGATTTTCAAGATACTCTAAACAGAATAAGGGGGAGGCTTCCATTGCTTCAGTATATCCATTTACCTTTAGCAGATTGTTGAAAATCAACCCGTTTTCCTTCGCTCCATCGTTTTGGGGCGTGGCAAAAAGCCAGTTTCATCAAAGACTGAAGATCTGATTTTTGGTTCATTTTGACTATTCCATCACCAGTCGTTTCGATGATCAAAGAGAGGATTGAGGTCATGAAAAATAAAACATTTCATTTCCTTTGGATCGGACAATCTTTCGCGAATTTCGGAGATGTGTTCTACATTGTTTCCGTTGTCTCTTACCTATATCATTTGACATCGAAAGCCATGGCTGCCGCATTAGTCCCTTTTTTCGTTACATTGTCGTTATTTATTAGCGGAATCGTCGCACCGATATTTTTCGAAAAATATAAACTAAAAACGTTATTGTCCTACGGACAAATGTGTAAAACATTTCTGCTGCTTTTTCTCTCGCTGTTTTTGCACTGGGGTGCGGAACATTACACTGCGATCGTTTATGTTTTTGTATCATTGATCGCTTTTTTAGATGGGATCAATAATCCGATTAAAAACTCCCTCGTTCCTTTTATCGTTTCCAAGGAGGAAATCTTGAAAGCCAACAGTTTTGTAAACACGTTAGACCAATTCATCAAACTTAGCGCATGGCCGATTGGGAGTTTGATTGTCAGTGTAGGGTCGCCGTTCCTTTTAATCAATATCACCTTATTGTTCTATGTCGTCTCAAGCATTCTCATGTTTCTGTTGCATATACAAGAACATACAAAGAAGAAGACGGCTCAAGGCAAAGGCCTAAAGAACTTTCTCCTTTCGATCCGTCTAGGATGGGAATACACTTGGAGAAATGTGCACGCTAAATCGATTAGCTTCATGTCATTTTTTGAAGGAATCGGAAATGGGGTCTGGATTTCGGCCATCCTTTATATGTATGTGAAAGAACAATTACATGTAGGAGAGGAATGGTGGGGATATATTAACTCTGTTTTCTTTGGCGGCATGGTGATAGGGGGATTGTTAAGCGTTAAGTTTAGTCAATCGGTTGAAAAAAATCAGCAATTTTTTGTATTGTTTGGCCCGTTTTGTATCGCTATTGTCACACTGTTATTTGGCACAACGACGCACGGTGCGCTGGCGCTTCTGTATTCCGCCCTGTACGGGATCATCGAACAATGGAAGCTGATCTGTCTTCAGACGATTCTTCAAAAAAATGCCCGGATGGACGCTCTGCCTCATGTTTTTTCCGTGCAGGGAGTCATTAGTTCCGTAACGTTCGGGATTTCCGCCTTATTGATGAGCTTTATAGCCGATGTTTACGGGATTCGCTTTTCGTTTTATTTGTCTGTTTGCTGCTTTTTGATCAGCGGCTGGATCAGTTATCGTCAGCGAAAAATCTGGAGTTATAAGGAGAACCAAAAAGGAGAAATCACTGGAACTATTTTGTGAGCTCCCTCTGTAAATGATCACTTTATTTCAGAACAAAGCAAAGGAATCAGTCTTGCTTAATCATATGGCAGAGTGCAAACCGAAGGATTGTTTGCGCTCCTGCCTTTTCAAAATTAGAATAAAAACGCCAATCGGGACGATGAACGTCACCGACAAATTCTGTCAATAGACTTTACCCTCGATGGCCGTAAGGTTCGAACGCATAAAATGATTGTCGTCGATCCCCCGG
>NZ_LDPD01000023.1:749571-749784 GCF_001026865.1 Geobacillus sp. ZGt-1
TCGTGGATCGTGTCGACATCATACCCTTTCGCCAGCATTCTCTTCACCACGTCGAGCTTCCCTTCCTCAATCCCTTGTTGGCGCCCTTGTTTAATACCTTGTTTGATCCCTTGTTTGACCCCTTGTTCGATTCCCTTCTCGATTCCCTTTTCCATTCCCCGCTGTTCGTACGAGACGATGAGCTCCATCACACGTTTCGCTTCCTTCGTCTCC
>NZ_LDPD01000023.1:749949-756846 GCF_001026865.1 Geobacillus sp. ZGt-1
CCCATTTTGCTTAACAAGGCAGCGGCGACGGGATTGTCATGGCGGATGTACGCGCGCCACGGCAGTTTGCGCAGCTCCACCGTCAGAAAGCGGAAGTCGAGAACGGTCAAAAACGGAAACTGGACGACCAATGAGGAAGGTTCATCGTGGTGTTCATCATAGCTGAAGATGGCGATCGGAACAATGCGGCGGCGGTATTTTTGAAACAAGCGGCTGAAGTAGAGGAACATTCGCTCGGGGAAGGTCCGCTGTGCGTAGCTTTGGTGTTCGACATGGACGATGATGAGCCCTTCCTCCCCCTTCATCTTCGTTTCGACCAACAAGTCGACGCGATGCTTCTCTCCGGCCGTCACGTCGGTAAACAGTTCTTCTGTGAGGAAAGAAAGGTGGTGAACGTCGATGTGCTCGTACACGTTGGGAAAGAAAAGAAGCAAAAACTCTTCGAAAAACGTCGACAGCAACTCTTTGAACAACCGGTCGTGATCGATTCGCGGTTTGGCCACGTTTCCCCTCCTTGCGGCATCGAATTCATCGTATGATATTCGCTCTCCGCGGCCAAACTCCTTCTCCTCCCCCCTACTTTTTTTATGGTATGATCAAACGTCGCACAGGAAATCCTCAAGCAAAGGCTATTTTTATGCTTGTCTGAACCGGCCTGACGCCACAAGTTAACTATAGACGGAAAAAACTTGAGCCAAGAGCGCAAACCGTTCTTCCGTTTGCGCTCCTGTCCGATGAACCCGTTCAGCTCTCATTCAGCCGCTTCATGGTGTGCAGCCTCGTTCAATTCGTCGAATACAGGCTGACGAGCTCATACGTCACCGTCGTCCGACTGTCTTCCCATTCGAGCTTTCTCACGACCGCGACGCCGCTCGCTTCGCTTTGCACCGTCCGGCGCACTTCAAGCGGCACGTCAAGCGGATACAAGCGGTAGCCTTCTTTTTTCAACACAAACACATTTCCTTGAACGCGCTGTTCCTTTCCTTTTGTCACAATGACCGTCTGCAGCTCCATCGGCATGCCCATATGATTCCAACCTCCTTGGCACCCCATCGATTCGTTGGCGGCCGCGCCGCCACCCGAGCGGCGCACGCAGCCGCCCCTCTAGTTGTATCGTATCACATCGTCGGCTGTTGTTTCATCCATTCCGTGAGCCTTTGCACCGTCTCGCGATTGGCTTGCGGCGGAAAATAGTGGGTGAACTCAGGGAAGTACCAAGCCGTGACCGGTTTGCCGAGCTGCTTCAGCCGCCGTTCCAGCCGCCAGGCGTGCTCAATCGAGACGTTCTCATCGCGCTCGCCGTGGATGATGAGCACCGGGGCCTTGAGCCGTTCCAGATGATAGAGCGGCGTGCGGTGCCGGTAGCGCTCCGGGCATTTGTTCGGCGTCCCGCCGATGACGCGCTTCATCATCCGCCGCAAGTCAGGCCGCTCCCAATACGTAAGCTCCATATCCGCCACCCCTCCCCAGACCGCCACCGAACAGACCCCCTCGGCCATTAGGGCGGCATGGAGCGCCATCGCCCCGCCGCGGGAGAAGCCGAACATGTGAACGCGCCCGGGATGGACGAGCGGATGGCGGCGAAGGAGATGAAACCCAGCGAGCGCGTCATAACGGTCTTCACCGGCGAAATCTTCGTTTCCTTCTCCGCCCCCATTGCCGCGATAGAGCGGAGCGAAGACGACAAACCCGTGCGAAGCGAATTGGACAAGGCGCGGCACCCGCACTTGCCCGACGTTTTTGATGCCGCCGCGCAAATACAAAAACCCGTCATAAACGCCTTTTCGCTTCGGCGCCGCTAAAAATCCTTTCACCTTCAGCCCTTGGGACATATAGGTGACAAAGAACACATCGATTCCCGGATGCGGCGACGGAAACCGGTATTGGTCGATGATGTCCCCGTCCATACGCCTGCCTCCTTCCTACGCGAAAACAGATGATGCGAACCACCCGTCATCATCCCCCAACGCCTTCTTTCATTAGGGCAAGTGGGGCTGTCCGACTGCCTCGCTGTTGGTGCATGCCGCCCCTTGGCCGAGCGTCAGCTTGAAAAAGCCCTGGAGCGCGAGGAGCGTCCCGACCGCCGCCCGTTCTCGTTCGACCGCCCATTTTTTCTAGGCATTCACACATTTTGGCTGCGTGCATACGATAAGGTGAAACCACGGTTTACCGCATGCGAACCAAGGGGGTTAACGAACATGAAAAAATGGGCCGTATGGTTATGCTCGCTTCTGCTGCTTTTGCCGCTTTCCGCCTGCACGAATGACGGGGGCCAAAGCGAAAAGCCGCTCCAAAAAGTGCGGCTCGCCGAAGTGACGCACTCGATTTTTTACGCACCACAGTACGTCGCCCTGGCAAAAGGCTTCTTTAAAGAAGAGGGGCTGGATGTCGAACTGACGACGACATGGGGCGGCGACAAAACGATGACGACGCTGCTTTCCGGCGGCGCGGACATCGCCCTTGTCGGCTCGGAAACGTCGATTTACGTCTACAGCCAAGGAACGGACGACCCGGTCATCAACTTTGCCCAACTGACCCAGACGGACGGAACGTTTCTCGTCTCGCGCAAAAAAATCGGCCACTTTACATGGGAGATGTTGAAAGGAAGCACGTTCCTCGGCCAACGGAAAGGCGGCATGCCGCAGATGGTCGGCGAGTTTGTGCTGAAAAAACACGGCATTGACCCGCACAACGATTTGCATCTCATTCAAAACGTCGATTTCGCCAATATCGCCAACGCCTTTGCGAGCGGCACCGGCGATTTCGTCCAGCTGTTTGAGCCAACAGCGAGCATTTTTGAACAAGAAGGGAAAGGCTATATCGTCGCTTCATTCGGCACCGAATCCGGGCGCGTGCCGTACACGTCGTATATGGCAAAACGAAGCTACATGAACGAAAACAAAGACGTGATTGAAAAATTTACGCGCGCGATCTACAAAGCGCAGCAATGGGTCGAATCGCACAGCGCAGCTGAAATTGCCAAAGCCATTCAACCGTACTTTAAGGACACGGACTCGGCCATCATCGAAAAAGTGGTTGAGCGCTACAAAAGCCAAGGGACCTATGCGACCGATCCGATTTTGGATGAAGAAGAATGGAACAACTTGCAAACCATTATGGCCGAAGCCGGCGAGCTGCCGAAGCGCATCGACCTGAATACGCTTGTCGATTCGTCGTTTGCCAAAAAAGCGATGAACGATTGACGAAAGCGGGTGAACGTCATGTTTCTTTCGATCGACCGCCTTTCGCATACGTATTTGACGAAAACGACCGCTGTCACTGCGCTCGATGACGTGTCGCTGTCCGTCGAGAAAGGAGAATTTGTCTCCTTTCTCGGCCCAAGCGGCTGCGGCAAAACGACGCTTTTGTCGATCATCGCTGGGCTGATTGAGCCGACGGAAGGGGCGGTCCACATCGAAGGCCAACCGATTTGGCCGAGCGGAACGGCCGCGCCGGCGGCGCGGCGCGCGGTCGGCTACATGCTTCAGCAAGACTATTTGTTTCCGTGGAAAACGATCGAAGAAAACATCCTTCTCGGGTTGAAAATCACCGACACGCTGACCGCTGACACGAAAGAACGAGCGCTCGCTCTGCTGTCGGAGATCGGCCTAGCCGGCGTCGAGTTGTATTACCCGAGCCAGCTGTCCGGCGGCATGCGCCAGCGCGCGGCGCTCGTGCGCACGTTGGCGACCGACCCGAAGCTGCTTTTGCTTGATGAACCGTTTTCCGCCCTCGATCAACAAACAAAGCTGAAACTGGAAGAACTCGTTTGGAAGACGTTAAAACAATACGAAAAAACAGCGGTGCTCGTCACCCATGACATCGAAGAAGCCATCGCCATGAGCGATCGCATTTTCTTGTTTTCGCCACGCCCCGGCCGCCTGGTGCGGACGTTTGTCATCCCGGATGAACTGCGCTGCCGCCCGCCGCTTGCCGCCCGCCAGCAGCCATCGTTTCCGGCGCTCTTTCAATCCATTTGGAAGGAGATGGAGGCCCTTGAATCCGCCCAATGAACGCATTGAAGCGCTGCACACAGAATACCTCACCGTCTTGCGCAAAGAACAGCGGATCATCCGCCTTTGGCAGACGGTGCTGCTTGTCGCCTTTTTCGCCGTCTGGGAAGCGGCAAGCCGCTTCCATTGGGTCGATCCCCTTCTATTTAGCTCTCCATCCGCCATCGCCAAGCTGTTTGTCGAAAAAATGAGCGATCACTCTCTATTCGCCCATACATGGGCGACGCTGTTTGAGACCTTGCTTGGATTTTTCATCGGCACAGCCGGCGGGGCGCTGATTGGCGCGCTTCTTTGGTGGTTTCCGCGTCTGGCGAAGACGCTTGATCCGTATTTGGTCGTGTTCAACGCCATGCCAAAAGTCGCCCTCGGGCCGATTTTGATCGTCGCTCTTGGACCGGGATTTACGTCGATTGTCGCCATGGGCGTCGTCATCTCCATCATCATCACGACGATCGTCGTCTATTCGGCGTTCCAAGAGGTCGATCCGAACTATTTGAAAGTATTGCGGACGTTCGGCGCCACCCGCTACCAATGCTTTCAAGAGGCGGTGCTGCCGGCGTCGTTCCCGGCGATCATTTCGACGTTGAAAGTAAACGTCGGCCTCGCTTGGGTCGGCGTCATCACCGGCGAGTTTCTCGTCTCGAAACAAGGGCTTGGGTATTTAATCATTTACGGCTTCCAAGTGTTCAACTTCACGCTTGTGTTGATGAGCCTGCTCATCGTCGCCTTGCTGTCGACCGTTATGTATCAGCTTGTCGCCTTGATCGAGAAAAAATGGGGAAACCGCCGCTAGCGGGACGCCCGCCGAATGTTGCCGGGCGTCTCGTTTCATTCCTGTCGTCCCAATGAGCCGGCATCCGCCGCTTTTGGGAAGCCCATCTTCGGGAGCCGCCGCCGATCGGCGCCCCTTTTCAATCGATCAGCCCGCGCTGTTTCAACTTGGCAAGCGCCAGTGAAAGCACGTCATCTTTCATGAAATAGCTGAAACGCTGATCGGCGCGGATGTCATCCGGCAGCGCCTCAAGCAGCACCGGGCCGTTCGTTTCCAAATACGACCCCCGCTCGACGAGCGCAGCGATGTCGGCAAAATACATGTTTTTCACGATATCCGGCTCCACTTCATATTGGCCGATGTATTCAAGCCGGCCGACGATTCCCCCCGTTTCTTCCATCACTTCGCGGGCCGCGGCTTCCGCCGCTGTTTCCCCTTCTTCCACCTTGCCGCCGGGAAACTCAAGGCCGCGGCGCGGATGATCCGTCAACAGCCATCGCCCGCCATAGCGGCAAATGACCCATACATGCCCGGGGGAGGGGGAAAACGGATGATCCGCAAAGGCCAGCCGAACGCGATGTCCGTAGTAATCGCGAAATTCATGCATCGGACTCTCCCCTTTCCTCTCCCCATTATACAGAAAAACGCCGCTCGACTCGCGGCGTTTACTCTTCTTTTTCGTCAGGAAGGATGCCGAGCGAGCGGATATGCTCCTTCGCCTCCTCGTTGCCGAGGCGGTAAATCATTTCATAAATTTTCGTCAACGTCCGGTCGTAAGCATCGTTTTCCCGATCATAATGGTATTGGATGTACGGCACATGGGTGCGCCAAAACGCCTGCCAGTCGGTCGAATAATTTTGATCAAAATATTCGCGCAGCTGGGTGATTTCCTCATCCGTTGCTTCAATTTGGAAGTCCCACGGCGAAGCGGTTTTCAACTGCGAGATTTCTCCGGTTGCCATCGAGACGTAATACGTCTTTTTTCGTTCGTCTGCCACCTTCGTCCACTCCTTCTTTTGCTCTTTTTGCTTAGTGTGGGGCAATCGGGGAAAACTATGCTCATTTTATTTCATCTTTCAACAGCTCGATCGCCTTGCGCAGCACGGACGGGATCGGAACGCCCGCCCGGCCGGCGTTTTCCACAATCGAGATAAACTCATTGGCGATATAGAAAAAAATGATCGCATCGCGGATGACATGCATGTTCCATCCAATGGCCAAATCGACGAGATGCGATGCCGCCACCAGAATGAAAATCAACAGTTTGCGGATGATGCCGCGAAAGCCGACTTGACTTGATAGCTTGCCTTCAACCGCGCTGGCGGCGATGCCGGTGAGGTAGTCGACAATGACCAAAGCAAGCAAAATCACGACAAATGAGTCCACGCTGCCGACAAACAGCGACAAAAACGAACCGAACAGCGACACGGCAACCATCGGGATCGGCTTGTTCACGCTCCCCCCTCCTTGAACATAGGATACGCGTAACTATCGTATGCCCGGTGAGGAGAACGCGACGCGGCGCATTCCCTAAAAAATCGCCCTTTTTCGACAAAGACAGGACAAAGCAAAAGGCCGTCCCCCGGCCTGAGGACAGCCTCCTCTTCTTATCGTCCTAAGAACGATTTCAACATCCAGACGTGTTTTTCCAAGCTGCGATGAATGCCAAGCAGCATATCCCCCGTCGTTTCATCGTTCACTTCATCCGCCAGCTGCATGCCTTCTTTCAATTCGCCGATCATCGTTTCAAAGTCGCCGACAATCGAAGCGACCATTTGCTCCGCCGTTTCCGTCCCGGCTGCTTCTTTGACGGACGCCTGCTTGAGGCAGTCTTTCATCGTCGCCACAGGCTTGCCACCCAAGGCCAACAGCCGCTCGGCCAGTGCGTCAATGTGGGTCGCGGCTTCGTTGTACAGCTCTTCGAATTTTTCATGCAGCGTGAAAAACTGCGGCCCGGTGACATACCAATGATAGTTGTGCAATTTCACGTACAACACAGTCCAGTTGGCGATTTGCTTGTTGACAAGATCGATCAGTCGAGTTGTCATCCTCTCACTCCTCCTTATGGTTCTTGTACCCAGCTGGCTTGTTGGTCAACTACCCCCACTTCGC
>NZ_LDPD01000023.1:757206-765142 GCF_001026865.1 Geobacillus sp. ZGt-1
GAGTCTCCTGCGCGAAATAGAGATGAAACATGGAAAACGTGTCGATGGATAGCTTGCCCGATTTCACCGGAAATATGAACGCCAGCTCTGCCAGATATGGTATAATAAAAAGAAAAAAGGCGGGCGTCATGATGTACTGGACCTTGATCGTTTGCCTCATCATCGCCGTTGTCGTTCTCGTGCTGGCGGTCGTCACGACGTCCAAAGCGTATGCCTACAAGCATACGGTCGATCCGCACCCGAATGAACACGGCGGCGAACAACAAGCCGGCCCGAAGCAGCCGCAGTAGCGGCGCGGGGCTGGCTTGTTCATCAACCAAACACCTTTTTCAACTCTTCTTTCTCTTGCGAAAGCCAAAAGCGCATCAGCTGTTTGGCCGCCTCTAGATCATGCAGCTTCGCTTGGCCGCATTGCCGCTCGGTCGCGGCTGGCACTTCCGTCGCGGCGAGCGCGTCCTTCATGGCTTCTTCCAACAAATCAATGATCTCGTCCACGGTCGGCGAGCCGCTCACGACAAGATAAAACCCGGTTTGGCAACCCATAGGCGAGATGTCGATAATATCGAAATGATCATATTTGGCCGCATGTCGGCGCAGCGTATACGCCAACAGATGTTCGAGCGTATGAATCGCGGCCGGGTCCATCGCTTCTTTGTTCGGCTGGCAAAAGCGAATGTCAAACTTATTGACGACGCCGTCACTGCCGACTTTGTGAACGCCACAATGCCGAACGTACGGCGCTTTGACCGCGCAATGGTCCAATTCAAAGCTTTCCACCGGTGAAGGCATGTCAATCACTCCTAGCTATTTTGATCCTCTTTCTTTATCATAACCAAAACGAGGGGCGTCCCGCATCTTTTTTGCCTCTCGCTTGGCGTCTATGCCCAAAAAGCAAGGTCTGGGCGAGCGCCCCCATTCCGAGCGAACGACAGTCGTTTTGCTTGAACAAAAGAAAGGTTTGTTCTATTGTAATCATGATGATCACAGAAAGGAGAACTGGGCATGGGCCAATGGCTGATTTGGTGCATCCGCTTTTATCAACGCTTCCTTTCTCCGCTCAAGCCGCCGACATGCCGCTTTTATCCGACCTGCTCGAACTATGGCATCGAAGCGATCCGGCGCTTTGGCGCCATAAAAGGGGGATGGCTGACGGCGAAGCGCATTTTGAAATGCCATCCGTTCCATCCGGGCGGTTTTGATCCCGTTCCTGAATCATCAGAACACGCGAAAAGAAACAAAATCACTTAATGGCCTTGCCATTTGCTTTATTTTTTTGTATGATCGATCTTGTAAATCGTAATGATTACGATATAATAAATGCGGACATCTTTATTCCAGAAAGGAGTTCAACATGAGAGCAACGTCCATCATTTTGTCTTTCCTTTTGGCGACGAGCGCCTTGCTATACGGCTGTCAATCGAAGCCAGAGGCAAAAGAGGGCCAAACATCGAACGATCAGCTAACGATTTATACAACCGTCTATCCGCTTGAAGACTTTACGAAAAAAATCGGCGGCGACGCTGTGAACGTCAAAAGTGTTTACCCGCCGGGAGTGGAAGCCCATACGTTCGAACCGACAACCAGAACCGTGCAGCAGATTGCCGATGCGGACGCCTTCATTTACATTGGCCACGGGATGGAACCGTTCGCCGAAAAACTGCAGGAAACATTACAAAATGAGCACGTCCGATTTCTCGTTGCCACAAACGGCATCGAATTGCTTGAATCGAACCATGAACAGGAGCATGCGCATGGCGAAGGGCACAAAGACGAACACGGAGAGGGACATGAGAAAGAACATGGCCATGAACACGGAGACAAAGATCCTCACGTATGGCTTGACCCCATCCGCTCCATTGCGATCGCCAAGAACATCCGCGATTTGCTGATTGAACTGAAACCTGACAAAAAAGACCTGTTTATGCAAAACTTTGAAACGTTAAAGATGAAACTCGAGCGCCTTGACGGGCAATTCCGTTCAACAGTGGAGAAAGCTCCCAGAAAAGAGATGCTCGTTTCCCATCAAGCCTACGGATATTGGGAAGACCGCTACGGAATCAAACAGCTGAGCGTTTCCGGGCTTTCTCCGAGCAACGAACCATCGCAAAAAGAGCTGACTCAGCTCATCCAGACAGCCAAACAGCATCACATCCGCTATGTCATCTTCGAACAAAATGTTCATCCCAAAACGGCGGAAGTGATTCAGAACGAAATCGGCGCCAAGCCGCTCCGTCTGCATAACTTGGAATCGCTGACCGATGAAGATCGAAAAGCCCACAAAGATTACTTTGCTCTTATGGCCGAGAATCTCCGCGTGCTGCAAAAAGCCCTTTATTAAAATACAACCGCCTGTCTCTTTCGATTCGTGGGCTTTCTCATTTTGTTTCCCGGCTTCGTCTATTTCTGGCGTTTGTTTATGCACGATAAGCGCTATGTACGGCCAAAATAACAAGGAAAAAGGTGTCCCCAACGAGCGTGGGACACCTTCCTTTATGACGTGCGATCTTCTGCCCTGCAGAAAGAAAAGCACCCTTTTCCTCACCCATCACTCTCACTATTGCAGCGAGCGGACATAGGCCGCAATGGCCGCAATTTCTCCCGGCGTCAATGTTTGCACTTCTTTCGTCCGATGGCGCCGGATTGCTTCCTCGATCGTTTTCGCGCTGCCGTCATGCAAATACGGGGTTGTCGCCCATACGCCGCGCAGCGTCGGCGTATCCCACTGCTTGGGCGTCCGCGGGTTTGTGAACCGGGCGCGGGCGTCGCCTTTGGAGGCGCGGTCCTTCGGATTGGCCGTGCCGATATCGTGCAAGTAGGCGGTATTGGCAGTCGTCAATTTCCCGTCCGGCCCGACCGCCTTGACGCTGTCGGTGAAATACTCGCCCCCATGGCAGCTTAAGCAATTCCCTTTCCCGTTAAACAGGCGCTCCCCTTCCTTCGCTTCCGCCGTCAAGCTGCCGTCCGCCTTTCGATACGGGCTTTTCGGCACGGGGAACGAACGCGGGTCGTTCAAGTAGGCGAGAATGGCGTCAAACATATGCTGGACTTTCGGCGGCAGCGGCTTGGACGGGTCGATCGCCGTCATGCCGCCCATCTCGCCTTGCACCGTATGAATGTAGTCGGTAAAATCGTCGCGCGAACCATCCCACATAAACAGCCCGGTTTTCGTCGCCAAAATATTGCTCGGCACGTTGCGCGGCCCTTTCGCCGTCATGAGCGTCAAGCCGTTGATGTCGCCGTCGCTATGGCACGAAGCGCAGCTCATCCAATTGTTTCCTGTAATGTTGATGGCAAACTCGTCGCTGTTGGCGCTGTAAAAGATCGTTTTTCCTTCACGCACGAGCGGGGAGAGCGAATCTTTCGCAATGAGGCGGATCGTGCCGCTCTCCTGCTTCGCTTTCGCATATGGGCTTTTTCCTCCGGTTTTGATCACGGCCAAATCATGGCTCATGGCGTTGTGGACGTAAAGCGTCTTCCCATCCGGCGAAATCGCGATCCCGCGCGGATTGTTGCCGTGGATGCGTCGCAAAATTTGCGTCGCCTTGCCGCCGCGGCGCAAGTCAAAGACGACGAGGTCCTCGCTTCCAGACATGACCGCGTACGCTTTGCCGCCGTCCGGGGAAAACGCCACATCGTACGGATTGGAGACGATGATCGTCTCGTTATGAACATCAGTGACATTGATCGCGGCAAACAGCTCTTTCCGCTCGTCCGGCAACTCAACGTCGTTCGTCACATCAATGACCGAGATGGCCGGAAACACCGTTTCCTCAAATTGGATCGGCGTATCGATGTTCGTCAATAAGTGCGGAATATACGCTTTTTTGCCGTCCGGGGCGATGACGATTTGCTCAAGCGTGTTCGGAATGCCTTGGCTCTTTTTTCGATCGGCTTTGTCCGGCGACGGGGCGAGGGCGATTTCCTTGACCGCCCGCCGTTTCTTTGTGTCAATCACGGTGACTTTAGCCGCCAAATATTGCGTCACGTACAGCTTCCTTCCGTCCGCTGTCAGCGCCAGCGCCCGCGGCCGATCGCCCGCTTGGATGTCTTTGGTCCGCTTCCCGCTCTCAGCGTCAAACACCGAGACCGTGCCCGAGCGGTAGTTGGCGACATATACTTCCTCCCCATCTGGACTGGTGACGATGCCGAACGGCTCGATCCCCGTTTTCCAACGGTCGACGACTGTCCGCTTGTCAAGCGATACGACGTCCACTTCATCATCGTACATGCAGGAAACATACAGCGTCCGTCCATCCGGGCTGAGCGCCAGCTGGCGCGGTTCGCGGCCGACGGGAATTTCCGCTTCCTTCGTTTTGGTTTTCGCGTTGATGATTGTCACTGTATCCACATCGATGTTGGCGGTGTAGACATAGCGCCCGTCGCTGCTTACGGCGATGTTGTCGCCGTGCGCCGGGGCGTGTCTGACCACTTTCGGCTGCTCATGCCATGCCTTTTCGTCCTGACAGCCGGCCAACAGCGCGGCGATCGCCGCGGCGAACCACCATTTTCGCATTTCAATATTCCCCCGTTTTTTCACGAAAATGATAACCATCCTCAATTTTACAAAGAAAAGCGGCGAATCTCAATCGTATTCGCCGCTTTCTTTCTGTTATTTGTTGCCGGATCCAACATTGACCTTGACCGTCCGCAACACCGGCGCCACGCCGTATGGGCCGCCGGCCGCCTGCACTTGCGGCACATGGTCGCGGTCAGTGTTGCCCAATTTTTTCCCTTTGATGTAGACATCTCCCGTATCCCAAAACTCGCTTGCCTGCATCCCTTCCTGAAGCGTCGGGCCATCGACGATCCGGTCGTAAAAGTCGACGTAGCGGGAGATGATCGTTTCGCGGTCAAGGGATTTCGCCGTCTCATCCGCTTGGTCGTTGTTCAAGTTTTGCAGCGCCACGCGGAACACCCCCGACAACGCGCCGGCGAGCCACGGGGTGTACTTGTCCTCTGTTTCTCCCGTATGGTACACGTGCCATTTTTGATCCCAAAAATGGCGGTCCATCGCCTCATAAACAAGGCGCGCCGCATCGCGGTACGCTTCGTCTTTCGTCGCCAAAAACGCCGCCGTCAGCCCGCGGATCGCACCAAGCTGGGCAAGAAGCGTCGGCTCGTCTTGATCCGGCCCTTGGCCGATCGTATAGCCGTTGGCGACAAGCCCGTCTTTTCGCATCAAGTTGTGCATGATAAAATCCGCTTGCCGGCGGATGAGCTCAAGCGCCCGCTTTCCTTCCGGCGTGCCAAGCCCTTTGGCGCTCTCTCCGCTCGCATAGCCGACCGGCATCCCGTCAATCGCCCGTTCGAAGATGCGGAGCGCTTCCATTGTATAGCCGGCTTGGAACGTATCGACCCGATTTCCTTGCGTTCGCCCGTCATGTTCTGTCACAAACGCGCCCGCTTTTTCATTGAAATGCATGGCATCGATGTTGCGGAACACTTGCAGCAGCACGTCGCGGTTGACGGAATACGGGTCGTCGGCCACACGGTCGTTGGCTGGATCGGCATCCACATTTTCTTTTGCCGCTTTCGGGAACGGTTTTCCGTCAAACACGGCCAAAAACGCGGGGTTTTGATTTTTGTTTTCCGGCCGCTGGTCGGTCATGCCGAAAAACTCCGCCGCCGGCCATAGCATGAGCCATTGGTCCTCAAGCAAGCTGCGGGGATCTTTGACGACCAACTTCGCGGCATCCGGCGCCAGCTCGCTTCCCCTTTCAGCCACTTCCACCGCGTGCGGCAAATAGACGAATCCTCCGCTTGGGTCGTAACGGCTGCCGGCTGCCTTCGTCAACGCCTGCTGCTTCGCATCATAAAATAAATGGTCACGGATAAAAGCCAGCTTGTTCCATATTTGTTCCGTCAAAATCATCCCTTGCATCCCGTCGGCGGAGCTGACGCCAAGAGCGACGTTCCCGCTTTGATCGTCGTTTGGCGTTTTCGCCTCCACCTCTTCATCGCTGTCTTTTTGATGAAAATTGCCCAAAAAGTCGCCGGCCCAAAGCGCTTGCTTCAAAAAGACACCGCCGTAAGCCGATGGCGTGAGCACTTTGTCCATTTTTCCGCGATCCCAGCGAAGCGATTGGAAATCGACTTGATAGACGGGAACGTATGTACCGTCGTCATTTTCCGCGTACACGTCCGTGTCAACCTTTTGCGCATAATGCGGATCGCCGCCGGCGTACTCGATGAAGGTCGGGAACATGTTGCGGAAAATTTCCTCGCGCGGATAGCCGACGCTGTCCGCAAGCTCATAAAAACGGTCGGCGAGTGCTTCATCGGCTGGCTTATGCCGCTGTTCGGCCCGTTGCTTGGCGATCGGGCCGTTTATGAGATGGAGCCCGAGCCCTGACTTTTCCGTCACCTCATACATGGCTTCTTCGGAATACTCGTATGACTCGATGCCGGCCGTATAGTCAAATTTCGTCGGCTCATCCGGCTTTCTCGCGTCAAGGGTGTCCAAATCAAGCCCGAGCCCTTCCGCCAACGGCTCTCCGGACAGCTCAAATTCGGAGTAGGCAAACATATTGCCGGCCGTATCAAAATGATCGTCCGCCACCGGCACGTGCAGGCGCGGCGCTTCCGCTGAACGGCCGTTCTCTTTCTCCCCGACGGCGGAACAGCCGGACGCCAAAAGCAGCGAGGCCGCCGCCGACGTGGCCATGACTTTCCAAGGCATGCGTTTCATGACTTGCTCCCCCATTTTATTTAAAAATAACGATTTTCATTTTCAACCTATTTCATTATACGCCGGCGATCCCCTTCATTCAAGCCGGAATCCGTTCCATCACATTCCACCCGAGAAAGACGCTTTTCATGCCTCTTTTCTCCTTCCCTTAAGCCGGAATCCACTCAATGCGGCGTCCGCCCGTCCATAAAAAGCAGCATTCCAGTTCGTTCGGACAACGTCCGATTGTTTTGCGGCATAAGGACGACGCCGTTTCTTTGCATCGCCGAATGGCTTCCTCTTCCTCACACCACAGCAGCACGCGAACCCGGTCGCGGTAAACGATGTACAACTCCCGATCCGCTTCTTCGCCCAATCCGCCGTCCGCCAGCAGCAGCGGCTTGCATGCCGCCTCTTCCATCGAACCGAAAAACTGCAGCAAATGATCCGTCACCTTGGCCAGCACAAGTCCGTAATGCAACGGCGTCGGAAACATCGACAAAGGAAGGAGCGAACGGTGCTGATCAATCAACCGAAGCAAGCAAAGCGGCGACCGCAGCGAAGGAGCGGTGTCGCAATACGCTTGAATGACGCGGCGAAGAAACCGGCGCAGCGCATACGGCCAGACATCCAACGTCTCGTGATGGATAGGCACCATGGCTCGCCTCCTGTTTGTTCACGCATGTTTTTCCAGCTGCTCCAATACGGCGTTTATCGAGCTCCATGACCGTTTCGCAAAATAAATAGGCTTGTCTTTGCTTTTCGCCTTCTCTTTCACTTTCTTCGCCAAATTATGGTTTACGTAATCGATCATGACCAATATGGCGTCGACATGCTCCGGAATGTCACGTCTCACCATATTCACTTTTCGTCCATTGAGATGAATGATTTCCCGGAATCCGGAACGCTCCAATTTATCGGTAATATGGCCTAAATGATCGGCTCCGACAACAAGCAGTGATGCCATCACGAAAGCCTCCTTTGCTCGCTTCTTTCTTTTTTATTTTAATTGAGAATGATTTTCTATGTCAATTATAACAAGAGATATTTTCATCATTTTTTGGGGCGATGAGCCCCCGCTTCAACGATGGTAAAGAAGGAAACGCCATTTCTGCGCGAAGTCCTTCTTTTATATTTGGGGCGGCGTGGGAGAACAACCATGATGGAAGCCGCCGATTACCCCTGCTTCCGTTGATCATGGAAGCGGGAGTCTTCTCGGTTAGAGATGGATAAAATGCCTGCAAATGCGTCAAACTATAGAGGCGGGCG
>NZ_LDPD01000023.1:765147-775705 GCF_001026865.1 Geobacillus sp. ZGt-1
ATCACGACAAGGGGGATGACCATGGCGAAAGATGTTCTTTGCGAAGTGCACAACTGCCGTTATTGGGCAGAAGGGAATCGCTGCAGCGCTGAAGCCATTTACGTGGTCAGCCATGCAGGAAAAATGGCGTCTGATTCAACGGAAACAGACTGCAAAACGTTTGTTCCGGCCCATAAAGCATGATGCGAGACCAACGAGGCGCTGCCCGGCCAACCGGGCGGCGCTTGCATCGTTCGAGGGGGATGACGATGGACAAACGCGCCAGCCTCATTCAAGCGCTGCAAACGGAAATGAAGCGGGCCGCTTTAGGAACATACCCAGCTTGCATCGACTCCTTCGCCCGTTTGTGGGATTATGAGTTCGGTTCGTTTGATCAACTCCCACCTGAGATTGAACGGCTCATCGCCCATCGGGCCGCTGAACTCGGGTGGATGGATGACGTTTGAGGGCCGTCCATTTCGGAACAAACGCCAGGTGGAGCAAAAAACGACGTTGGATGGCCATCCCTATGTTTCCATCTGCGCGATGGAAATCGGTCGTGCAAGGGATGACGTTTGACTGCCGTCCTCCAACAGGGGACAAAGCGGACGGATGAAGCTGGATCGCAGCGGTCTAAAAGCAAGGGCTTCGATTCGGCGAACGCCATGCCTCCCGGTCGGAACGCCGCGGGAATGGCAGCGGCAAAAAGGCAGGAACCTCGACTTAGGCGAGGTCCTGCCTTTTCTGCTTCCGAACAGGCGTTTTTACTCCTATCAAAAGGTTTGTTCCGTTTTTGGAATGAGCCTTTTCAGTTCGCGTCGCAGCAGTTTTTGCGCGGCGTTGCGCGGCAGTTCGTCGACGAAGTAAATGCGGGCCGGCACTTTATATTTCGCCAGCCGCTCGCGGCAAAACGCGCGAAGGGCCGCTTCGTCTGGCGACGCTCCGCGTTTCAGGCGGACGAACGCATACGGCACTTGCCCCCACGTTTCATTCTCGACGCCCGTCACCCCGGCTTCTTCCACATCGGGATGCGACAGCAGCACCGCCTCCACCTCAGCGGGATAGACGTTTTCGCCGCCGGAAATGATCAAGTCAGAACGGCGGTCAAGGACGTACAAAAATCCGTCTTCATCAAGATAGCCGATATCGCCGGTAAAAAACCAGCCGCCGCGGATCGCTTGCGCCGTCGCTTCCGGGCGTTGCCAATATCCTTTTGTCACATTCGGCCCTTTGACGACAATTTCCCCCGCTTCATGCGGCGCAGCCGGCTTTCCGTCTTTTAGGATGCAAAGCTCCGCCGGAAAAAGCGGCTTGCCGGCCGAACCGAGCTTCGTCAAACTGTATTCCGGCGCGAGTGTTGCGATTTGCGACGCCGTTTCCGTCATCCCGTATGTCTGGTACACCGGGATGCCCTTTTCTTTGCATGCCTCAAGCAGCGGGCGCGGCGCCGGCCCGCCCCCCAGCAGCATGCAGCGGAACGTATCGGGGTAGCGCGCTTCCCCGAGCTCGGCCACCATCCGCTGAAGCATGGCAGCCACGACCGACATGATCGTCACGTCGCCGCGCATGATCCATTCGTTCGCTTCCTTTGGGTCGAATGACGTTTGCAGCCGCATCGGCATGCCATAAATGACGCTGCGCATGGCGATCGACAGGCCGCTGATATGAAACAGCGGCACGGCGGCCAGCCAGCAGTCGCGCTCATGCAAGCCTAAATTGAGCGCCGAACCGACCGCGCTCCACCAATGGTTGCCGTACGTTTGCAAGACGCCTTTCGGAGTGCCGGTCGTCCCGGACGTATACATGATCGTGGCGACTTCCTCCAAATCGCACGTTTCTTTTAAGGAGACGTCCACTTCCGGAAGCGCGGCAACCGCGCCCACAGTCAGAACGCGTCCATCGCCGTCAAGGCTCCCGGCTAGCTCCTCATCGGCGATGGCAAGCCGCGCGCCGCTGTCATCAAGCTGCCAGCCAAGCTCATAGGACGTAAGGCGCACGTTTTGCAGCAGGACGCGGGCGCCGAGAAAAAACAACGCATGGATGATCTCGATCATCTCGATGCGATTTTTCATCAGCAAGGCGACAATATCTCCTTCCTTGACGCCTGCTTGAGCGAGGCGCCGCGCCCAGACGGCAGCCGCTTCATACAATTCGGCAAACGTTTTTGTCCGCCGCCCGTCGCTCACGGCGATTCGCTCCGGGGTTAAAAACGCCCGCTGCTTCAGCCAGTTTGGCATCGTTGTCATCTAGCGTCCTCCTTTCTTGCCCCCTCCTCCGCCGACGGCCAGCGAAAGGATTCCTCCCTTCGGAAAAGCGACAAAAAGCAGCTTGACGCGCCATCAAGCTGCTTCTTCGTTCTCATCACGGGAAGCGCGGGAATTGGCTGAAGTCCGGCTTCCGTTTTTCTTTGAACGCCCGCATTCCTTCCTTCGCCTCTTCGGTCGTGTAGAAGAGAAGCGTCGCGTCGCCGGCGAGCTGTTGGATGCCGGCCAAGCCGTCGGAGTCGGCGTTGAATGCCGCTTTTAAGAAGCGAATGGCCGTCGGGCTTTTTTCCAAAATTTCTTGCGCCCATTTGACCGTTTCTTCTTCAAGCTGCTCAAGCGGCACGACTTTGTTGACCAGCCCCATTTCGAGCGCTTCTTGCGCCGTGTACTGACGGCATAAATACCAAATTTCCCGCGCCTTTTTATGGCCGACGATGCGGGCCAAATAACCGGCGCCATAGCCGCCGTCAAAGCTTCCCACTTTCGGCCCGGTTTGGCCGAAGATGGCGTTGTCCGCGGCGATCGTCAAATCGCATACGACATGAAGCACATGCCCACCGCCGATGGCATAGCCGGCGACCATCGCAATGACCGGCTTCGGAATGACGCGGATGAGCCGCTGCAAATCAAGCACATTGAGGCGCGGAATTTCATCCTCGCCGACATAGCCGCCATGGCCGCGCACTTTTTGGTCCCCGCCCGAGCAAAACGCCTTGCCGCCGGCGCCGGTCAAAATGATGACGCCGATATTCGAATCATCGCGCGCTTTCGTAAACGCATCGATCATCTCGTTCACCGTTTTCGGCCGAAACGCGTTATGTACTTCCGGACGGTTGATCGTAATTTTGGNGATGCCGTTGTACGTTTCGTAAATAATATCCTCATAGTCGTACTGCTTCACCCATTCAAACGGCATTTACACTTCCCCCTTTGTCATGAATTCACTTACTATTTTAGCAAAAATGCCGGGCTGTTCCACGTGAATTGCATGTCCGGCTCCTTTTACACAGATAAGTTCGCTGTTGGGCAGCCGCTCGTGCATTTGGGCGGCGATGCGGCAAAACTTCTCATCGCGCTCCCCGCAAACAAGGAGCACAGGCATGGCAAGTTCGCCAAGCCGTTCCCAAAACGACGGCTGCACGCCGGTCCCCATCCCGCGCAAACTGTTGGCAAGCCCCGTTGCCGTATGGCGGAGCCGCTCGCGGCGAATCGCCGCTCGCACCGGATCCGGGAGCGTCTGCTGAGTGGCAAACAGCGGGATTTTTTCCCAATCATCGACAAAAGCACGGACGCCTTCCGTTTCGATCTTTCGCGCCAACGCCTCATCCGCTTCCCGCCGCGCGCGCCGCTCCTCCTCTGTCTCCAAGCCGGGCGAACTGCTTTCCAGCACTAAGCGGCGAACGCGGCGCGGATGCCAAACGGCGAACGCCAACGCGAGCCGGCCGCCCATCGAGTAGCCGAGCACGTTCACTTGTTCGACGCCCCATTCGTCAAGGAGCGCCGCCAAGTCAGCCGCCGCGTGTTCGATCCGATACCGTCGGGCGTCCTTTGGCGCCTCGGTCCGCCCATGGCCCAACAAGTCGACGGCCATCACACGGAAGTCCGGCCAAAACGGGGCGAGCGGCCGCCACGTGTCCGCGCTGCCCGTAAACCCGTGAAGCAACAGAAGCGGCTCTCCTTCTCCGTATTGTTCCACATGGTAACAAACCCCATTCACCATCATGGTCATGCCAATCCTCTTCATTCGAGACATTTCGCGATTTCCCGAGCAACCTCGTTCCACAACAATCGATGCATTCGGACATTTTCCGCGCGCGACGTGCGCACTTCAATGACATGAAGCCCGCCTGACGACAGCGATTCCGATACATGGCGGCGGAACTCCGCCCAATTGTGCGGCACCGTATGGCGGCCGCCGTACATCTCGACGGCGTGGGCAAACGACAAATCCGTCGGCGTGCCAAACAGCGTTTCAAACGCCCCTTTATGGCGCGCCTGCGGCAAAAACGAGAAAATGCCGCCGCCGTTGTTGTTCAACAACACAATGGTAGCTGACAACGAATGCATCTTCGCCGCCAACAAGCCATTTACATCGTGGTAAAACGACAAGTCGCCGATCACCAGCACAAGCGGGTTCGCGGCAACGCTTGCGCCCAAGGCGCTCGAGACGACTCCGTCAATGCCGTTGGCGCCGCGGTTGGCCAAAACGCGAAGCGGCTTGTCCGTCGCAAAGAGAAACGTATCCGCATCGCGAATCGGCATGCTGTTGCCGACAAACAGCGCCGCCCCGGCTGGAAGCAAATCGGCAAGCTCCGTGAACACTTTCCCTTCAAACCATTCTTCTTTTGGCAGATGGCGCTCAAGCGCCGCGCGGGCGATCGCGTTCATCTCTAGCCATATCGCCGACCACGCGCTTTTGTTTTCTTTCGGTTTCGCCCATTCAAGAAGCTGGCGGCAAAGAATCAGTTCATCACTCTGAACGAAGCTGTCCGCGGACAACGTTGGATCGCGCCAGCCGCCGTCGTCGACAACAATTTGACGAATCGCGCGATGGCGCTTGAGCCATAAAAAGAGCGGCTTCGACACCGGCATGGCGCCGAACCGAAGCACCACATCCGGCACAAGCTTGGAAGCGGCGGTTTCCTCCCGCAATATGGCGTCATAGCTGTCCAGCACGTACGTTTTGTCATGCGTACCGGCGCGCAACTGGGAAAGCGGATCAGCCAAAATCGGAAAATCAAGCGCCCGCGCCAACTCGGTGACCGCCTCGGCAAACCCAGGGCGATCGAGCGGCCCGCAGACGATCAACCCGCGTTCCGCCGCCGACAGCTGCTCATACAGCGCCGATACGCTTTCTTGCGGCAGCGCTGGGCGGCCGTGCCACACTTGCGGCGCTCTCGAAACAGACCGCACCCGCTCCCAAACCGCCTCATCGATATGCGGGACAAGCGGCTCGCGAAACGGCGCGTTCACATGCACAGGCCCGCACGGTGCACCGGCGGCCGTTTGGACGGCTCTTGCCGCCATCGTCCGCGCGTATCGCAACATATCATCCGCCTCTTCCGGCAGCGCCAAGTCCACAAACCACTTGGCGTAGCGTCCGTATAAGTGCAGCTGATCAATCGCCTGCGGCGCCCCGACATCGCGCAGTTCATGCGGCCGGTCGGCCGTCAGCACCACGAGCGGCACGCGCGAATAGTATGCCTCGACAACCGCGGGCCCATAGTTGGCCGCCGCCGTTCCGGACGTGCATACGAGCGCGACCGGACGCTGCTTCGCTTTCGCCAAGCCGAGGGCGAAAAACGCGGCCGACCGCTCATCGATATTCATATATAGTCGAAGGCCAGGGTGGGCCGCCATCGCCATCGCAAGCGGCGTCGAGCGCGAACCGGGGCTGATCACCGCCTCCGTCACCCCGGCCTGCGCCAATCCGTCCACCAATGCCGCTGCATAAACAGACAAGGCATCAGCCATCGTTCATCACTCCCAACGCCGATAACATCGGGGCCATTTTCACATTTGTCTCTTCATATTCGCTGTTTGGGTCGGAATCGGCGACAATGCCGCAGCCGGCAAACAGCATGGCTTCCTTCCCGGCGAGCAAGGCGGAGCGAATGGCGACCGCCCATTCCCCATTGCCTTCGCCATCCACCCAGCCGATCGGCGCTGCATACCATCCGCGGTCAAGCGGCTCAAGGGCGCGGATCACCTCCAGCGCTCGATCGCGCGGCGTTCCGCCGAGCGCGGGTGTCGGATGCATCATTTCCACTAAGCGGAGCACCGAGCGCTCGCGGCAGCCACGGCCGACAACCGGAGTGCATAAATGCTGGATGTGCGGCAGCTTGAGCAGCTGCGGTGCGGGCGGCATCTCGACCGTCTCGCAGACGGAAGAAAACAAGCGGCCGATCATTTGCACAACAAACTGATGTTCTTCGTTGTTTTTTCGATCTGCCCGCAGCCAAGCGCCAAGCCGCTCGTCTTCCTCCATATCGGCCCCGCGGCGCACCGATCCGGCGAGGCAAACCGACCGGCACATTTTCCCTTCTTTTTGGACAAGCTGCTCAGGGGAAGCCCCGATAAAACAGCGGCCGTCCTGTTCAAACGCAAAAATGTAAGCAAACGGCTGCTGCTCGCGAAGCCGCTGGAGTACGGCCGCGGCATCCACCGTTTTGGCAAACGCCAGGCGCCGAGCGCGGGCGAGCACCACCTTGTCCAACGCCCCCGCCCGAATCGAGGCGATCGCTTCGCGAACAGCCGCCAACCATCGTTCTTTCTCTTCTTCTTCGTCTGACACAAGGCGCGGAAGCCGCTTTGGAGCGGCCATGGGGTCGCTGATCCGCTCAAGCAAGCGCCCGACCCGCTCCCAGTCCCGTCCTCTTTTGTCCGTTGGGACGGTGACGGTCAACGTCGTTTTGCCGTTTCTTACGGCAAGAAGCGCGGCCGGCGCCACGAGCTTCCCGGCCGGAAAGCCGCGCCACATGTCGGTGCCCGGCCGATAGGGGTCAAACGAAAATCCGCCAAACAATAACGGCGGCGCATCGGCCGCGCCGTATGGCTCCATCTCCTTCTTCCATCGGCGCCGGCCCGCTTCCACGTCATCAAACCGGCTGTCGGCCTTCTCCGTTTCGATCGCATAAACGGAGCCGAGGCCGACCAATATCGTGCCTCCGGTTCGATCCGCCCAAAAAAACCGTTCGCGGAAGCCGCATGACGGCCCTTGCATAAAAAAAGAAACCGGATCAACGCCCTCCCACGGTTCCGCCCAGCTGACAAACGGCCGCCCTGCATTCACCGCCAATCTATGCAATTGTTGCTGCAGGTGATGTCGAAATCCAATCGCCACGTTCCTCACGCTTTCTGTCGTAAAATTCCCCCTCCATCCCCACTTCCCATTATAATATAATAGGAAATCATTTATCTATCGGGAAGGGTTGACATGCTTTCAACGTTTGCCTACACTTATTTTGGACATAAACGAATGACATTTTCACAGAATCTAAGGGGAATGAATATGCAATCATTCACACATATGGACCATCGCCCGCCGGCGCGCCGCGACTGGCGCGTCTTTTGGCGGCTGACGCGCCCGCATACGCTGACGGCGGCATTTGTGCCCGTATGCGTCGGCACGGTGCTGGCGCTTGGCGAAACATCGATCGATTGGCTGCTGTTTGCCGCGATGATGATCGCCTCTTTGTTGATTCAGGCGGCGACGAACATGTTCAACGAATACTACGATTATCAACGCGGCCTCGATTCACCGGAGTCGGTCGGCATCGGCGGCGCCATCGTCCGCGACGGCCTCAAGCCGAAAACGGTGCTGGCGTTGGCGTTTGGCTGTCTTGGGTTGGCTATGCTCATCGGCATCTACATTTGCGCCGAAAGCAGTTGGTGGCTCGCCGTTGTCGGAACGATTTGCATGGCGGCCGGTTATTTTTACACCGGAGGGCCGGTTCCGATCGCCTATACGCCGTTTGGCGAACTGGCGGCTGGGTTTTTTATGGGCTTTGTCATCATTTTGATTTCATTTTTCATCCAAACGGGCTATATCAGCGGCGGCGCCGTGCTCACCGCCATTCCGATCGCGATTTTGGTCGGCGCCATTTTGCTGGCGAACAATATTCGCGACTTGGACGGCGACCGTGAAAAAGGGCGAAAGACGCTCGCCATTTTGATTGGCCGCGATTGGGCCATCCGCCTGCTCGCTGCCATGTTCGCCGTTGCCTTTCTTTGGACGGCCGCGCTTGCGGTGTTTCAGATCGTGCCGTTTTGGGCGCTGCTCGCTTTATTGAGCATTCCAAAAGCAATCGCCGCGACGCGCGGATTTATCGGCAAAATCAAGCCGATCGAGATGATGCCGGCCATGAAGGCGACGGCGCAAACGAATACACAGTTCGGCTTTTTGCTCGCCGCTGGCTTGCTCATTGCCCATTGGCTGTAACACGGTCAACATGACCGTGTTTTTTTTTTGATTTTCGCCCATACTACACCATATAGACGCTACTGCGAAGGAAGGGATTGCGACTGATGCTGACGAACGAACAGCTTGCCGCCCTCCGCTCAAGACTGCTCGACATGAAACGGGAGACGGAAGACCGGCTGAAGCAAAACGACCATTTCGGCATGATCCGCAGCCACGCCCACGATGCGGTCGGTGAGCTGGCGAGCTACGACAACCATCCGGCCGATGAGGCGACAGAGCTGTATGAGCGGGAAAAAGATCTCGCCCTAAAGGAGCATGCCGAGCGCGAAGTTCGCGAGATTGAACGGGCGCTTGGCGCCATCGCCGACGGCACATACGGAACGTGCCGCGTATGCGGCCGGCCGATCCCATACGAACGGCTCGAGGCGCTGCCGACAACACTCTACTGCCGCGAGCACAGCCCGGATCAAACGGTGTCGCAAAAGCGGCCGCTTGAAGAGGGCGTGCTTATGCCGCCGTTTGGCAAATTCGATTTCGATGACCGCGCGGAATCGGTCGCTTACGACGCGGAAGATGCATGGCAGGAAGCAGCCCGCTACGGCACATCCGACACCCCTTCGGACCTTGGCAAAAACGTCGATTCCTACAGCGAAGTGTATGCCGAGTCGGAAGAGAACGTCGGCTATGTCGAAGACTTGGAAAATTTCGCGGCCGTCGATTTGCATGGCCAACGCGTACGTGTGTACCCGACGCGGGAGCATGAGCTGCTGGAAAACATATTGGATGACGAAGGCATCATGTCGAACATCGGCGATTTGCCGGCGTATGAAAAAGACCCGTATACATCGACAGACAGCTACCGCCGGTACGATGAAAGACCGTCCCAGCAGCATTTTGGGGAAACAACTCCATGAAAAAGGCCATCGGCAAGATGGTCTTTTTTGTGAAACGGGCCGATGCCGTTTTCCGTAGTACAGAGCAGAACGTCATATGATCCGAATGGAGGCGAAATGATGAACGCACATGAGATCGATTACCGGCTGTACGGCGATGACATGCAGTTTGTCGAAATTGCCGCCCCGAGCGCCGGCGGACGGTCGGTCGGCGAAGGCAGCATCCTCGGCGGCATCGGCGACTGGCTCGACGGCGACGACTAAGCGAGAAAGGGCGCTCCGGCCAAACGGAACGCCCTTTTGCTTTTCTGCCTTCCCCCTCGAAATTCCCTAAAAGGACGATGATTGAATGAAAAAGCAGCCCAAAAATGTCCTTTCCTAAGTTGAGAAACGTTCCCCCGACGGCAAAAGACCCCAAATTTCGGCGGCGTATTCCGCTACGGTCCGATCGCTGGCGAAACGGCCGGAATGGGCGATGTTGACGGCGCTCATCCGCCACCAGCGCGCCGGATCGCGGTAAGCGGCCTCAACCCGCTCGTGCGCCTCGGCGTAGGCGGCAAAGTCGCGCAGCACAAAATATTCGTCGTTTTGCGCCAGCAGCGAGTCGTAAATCGGCTCAAAGTAGTCGCCGACATCAGGGAAAAAGCCGTTGATGAGCTGGTCGACAACTTGCTTGATCCGTTTGTCATGATGGTAATACTCATGCGCCCGATAGCCTCCGTGTTCGTAGTAGCGGAGCACTTCATCGGCCGTCAGTCCGAACAAAAACATGTTGTCCTCCCCGACGGCTTCCGCGATTTCGACGTTCGCTCCATCCAGCGTGCCAAGCGTAACGGCGCCGTTCATCATAAACTTCATGTTGCCCGTCCCGGACGCTTCTTTGCTGGCTGTTGAGATTTGCTCGCTCACATCGGCGGCCGGAATGATTTCTTCCGCGAGCGATACGCGGTAATTTTCCAAAAAAATGACCTTCAGTTGCTCGTTCGTCCGTTTATCGTTGTTCACCTGATCCGCCACCGAATGGATGAGCTTGATGATCCGCTTGGCGTAGTAATAGCCTGGCGACGCTTTCGCTCCGAAAATGAACGTGCGCGGGTGGATCGAAACATACGGGTCTTCTTTCAGCCGATTGTATAAATGCATAATGTGCAAAACGTTTAACAACTGCCGTTTATAAGCGTGCAGCCGCTTCACTTGCACGTCAAAAATGGACGATTCGTCAACAAGAATCCCGGTTTTTTCGTAAATGCGGGCGGCGAGCCTCGCCTTCCGCTGCTGTTTGACCGCAGCCAACGCCTGCTGAAACGCCGGATCGGAAGCATAAGACTTCAGCTCAATCAATGCTTCCGGCTCGCGGATCCAGCGCGGACCAATCGTTTCCGTAATCAACGCCGACAGCTCCGGGTTCGCCTTTAACAGCCAGCGACGATGCGTCACCCCGTTCGTTTTGTTGTTGAACTTGTGCGGCGCCCATTCGTAAAACAAGCGCATTTCCCGCT
>NZ_LDPD01000023.1:776284-777713 GCF_001026865.1 Geobacillus sp. ZGt-1
TCGGAGTAAAAGGCGTACGGGTCGGCTTTCAACAGAACACGGCCATCCGGTGTGATGATCTCATATTTATAGAGATGCCCTTCCAAGTTTTCTGGAACAACGATCGTCCATACCCCTTCGTCGTTCACCTTCGTCAGGGGGGAATTCGCCCCATTCCAATCGTTGAAACTGCCGACAAGACGGACTTCCCGCGCATGGGGCGCCCACACGCAAAAGCGAGTGCCGACCGCTCCGCCGTCGCGGATGACATGAGCGCCGAACAACTCATAACTTTGATACAAACGGCCTTCATGAAACAAATACACTTCTAAATCTGTCGGATTCGCCGCAATCAAGCTGGATCGCATCCTTTCCGAAGCAAAATGATGGCCATACACAACATTGATTCCTATTCGCCAACAGCAGGATTCATTCCTTGAATTGTTCGTCTATATTTTTAGACAAATTCCAACAACCGCTCTTTCTCGCTGTCGAAATTTCATTTGCACACAGGCGGATTTTTATATTATAATATATATAAGTTGATAATTATTATAAATAACGGAGGTGCATTATGGCTCCAACACTGTACGATTTTCACCATCTCCCGCACGTCAAAACGCAACATGAATCAAAAAAAGCGCTCTGGGTGACGCTTTTGTTGACCATGTTTTTCACCGCCGTTGAAATCATTGGCGGACTGATTTCCAACTCGCTCGCCCTCTTGTCCGATTCGGCCCATATGGCATCCGATGTATTGGCGCTTGGATTGAGCATGGTCGCCCTCTACATGGCAACGCGCCCACCGAACCGCCGCTTTACGTTCGGTTTTTTGCGATTTGAAATCATCACATCGTTTTTGAACGGGCTGACGTTGGCCGTCATTGCGCTGTGGATTTTATGGGAAGGCATTCAGCGTTTTCTTCATCCTGAACCGATCAACTTTCGTCTTATGCTCGGAATCGCGGCGATCGGCCTCGTCGTCAACTTGACGTTGACCATCGTCTTAAGCCGGAGCACGAAAGAGGAAGACAACTTGAACGTTCAGAGCGCCCTTTGGCATTTCATCGGCGACTTGATTAGCTCGATCGGCGTCATCGTTTCCGCGCTGCTCATTTACTTCACCGGCTGGACGGTGTTCGACCCGATCATCAGCTTAGTGATCGCCGCCATCATTTTCACAGGCGGGGCGAAAATTATGCGCGAATCGTATCTCATCTTAATGGAAGCCGTGCCAGATGGGTTCGACCTCGAACAAATCCGCGCCGATATTCGAAAGATCGAAGGGGTCGAAGACGTGCACGACATGCACTTATGGGCCATCTCGACCGACCATTACTCGCTGTCGGCTCATGTGTTTGTCAACGAACGCATCCAGCCGCTATGCGTCATCTTGGCGGTGAATGAAATGTTGAAGGAAAAATACGGAATCGAGCACGCCACCATCCAG
>NZ_LDPD01000227.1:0-2131 GCF_001026865.1 Geobacillus sp. ZGt-1
GTCTCTTACTGGAGCTGAGGTAGCACGAAAGATAAGAGTAACGTAATAAATTAAAGGTATAGCCAAATTAACAGGAGGTGGATTCTCTAGCTGTTTGCATACAGCTAGAGAGCTTAATTGGAGATAGTTAATTTACTGATGGTTGGTGTTTTAATTGCTTTAACGGCATTCTTTGTTGCATCCGAATTTGCCATTGTTAAAGTACGCAGTACACGCATTGATCAACTGATAGCTGAAGGAAATCGAAACGCTAGGGCTGCCAAAAGAGTCATCTCTAATTTGGATGAATATTTATCAGCTTGCCAGCTTGGTATCACCATTACCGCATTAGGGCTTGGTTGGCTTGGTGAACCAACGGTGGAGCATTTGCTTCACCCTGTATTTGAACGAATAAATTTAAATGAGTCTGTGGCGTCTTTCCTTTCTTTTGCGATTGCATTTGCAACGATTACCTTTTTGCATGTGGTCGTTGGAGAGCTGGCTCCGAAAACATTGGCAATTCAAAAAGCAGAAACCATTACACTGTTATGTTCAAGACCTTTAATCTTTTTCTACAAAATAATGTATCCGTTTATTTGGGCATTAAACGGCTCTGCTCGCGTCATTACCGGATTATTTGGGTTAAAACCAGCATCCGAACATGAAGTGGCCCATTCAGAGGAAGAATTGCGCTTGATTTTATCTGAAAGTTATAAAAGTGGAGAAATTAATCAGTCGGAATATAAATACGTAAACAATATTTTTGAGTTTGACAATCGGATTGCCAAAGAAATCATGGTACCGCGTACAGAAATTGTCGCACTAGATAAAAACCGTTCCATTGCGGAACATTTTGAAACGATAAAGCAAGAAAAATATACGCGCTATCCTGTTATAGACGGAGATAAAGACCATATCGTTGGTATGGTAAACATAAAAGAAATATTAACGGATTGTATTCAAAATCCAAAGGCCACTGAAAAGAAGTTAGATGATTATATCCGCCCAATCATACAAGTAATCGAATCCATCCCGATTCATGACTTGCTCGTCAAAATGCAGCGTGAACGAGTTCATATGGCGATTTTAGTAGATGAATACGGCGGAACGGCTGGACTTGTAACAGTTGAGGATATATTAGAGGAAATTGTCGGTGAGATTCAAGATGAGTTTGATATTGACGAAGTTCCGATGATTCGCAAAGTGAATGAACATACCACCATTGTTGATGGAAAAGTATTGATTGAAGATATAAATGACTTGCTTGGAACGGATATCGATGATACGGATGTTGATACGATTGGTGGTTGGATTTTAACAGAAAAATTTGATATTCAACAAGGCGACACTCTTTCCTACGGCGATTATGAATTTAAGGTATTAAAAATGGAAGGGCGCCATGTCCAATTGGTCGAAATCACGAAACGTGCAAAAAACCTTCACTTACCGTACAGGAAGCAATAACAAAATAGCAGTTAAGAAATGAAAGAAAGGATGTCCCAAAAGTGACTGCTTTTGGGACACCCTTTCTAATTCTAATACTCTAATATGGATAGATGCCCATATAACAATTGCCTAACAGACCGCTGATGTGTATCTTATTATCACACGTTAATAGTGCTTACTCTAACTAATCGTGTTTTTGGGTTTTTTGTTCTTCGTCGTCAATAATCCCATTAGCTCTTACAGGAACATCATTTTCAAGTGAGCATGTCGAGACGTGGAAACTGTTACGACAACGCTTGTATCGAGTCATTTCATAGCCTCATCAAGAAAGAGTGTATTTATCTGAATCGATTCCGCACGCGAAAAGAAGCGAAACAAGCCATTTTTGAGTACATCGAATGCTTCTACAACCGTAAAAGAAGTCATTCCGCCCTTGGCTATGTATCGCCATGTGAATTGGAGGCTGCTTACTACGCTAATCAGAGAAAAGTAGCTGCCTAAGTTCAGCTATTTCTCTCTGTTTAATGTGTCCGTTTTCTTGACATAACACCATCAAATACGTTTCTCGTCGTCTTGGACATAAAGATATTGTAACCACGCTGCAAACGTACTCTCATATTTTAGATGAGATGGAGCAAAAAGAGTCTCGGCAAGTTGACCTTGCAATGGAGGAGCTGTACCATGCTAAATAGCCGTGCAAAATTCG
>NZ_LDPD01000228.1:0-403 GCF_001026865.1 Geobacillus sp. ZGt-1
ATCAGACTTAAGGAACCGCCTGCGCGCGCTTTACGCCCAATAATTCCGGACAACGCTCGCCCCCTACGTATTACCGCGGCTGCTGGCACGTAGTTAGCCGGGGCTTCCTCGTGAGGTACCGTCACCGCGCCGCCCTCTTCGAACGGCGCTCCTTCGTCCCTCACAACAGAGCTTTACGACCCGAAGGCCTTCTTCGCTCACGCGGCGTCGCTCCGTCAGGCTTTCGCCCATTGCGGAAGATTCCCTACTGCTGCCTCCCGTAGGAGTCTGGGCCGTGTCTCAGTCCCAGTGTGGCCGGTCACCCTCTCAGGCCGGCTACGCATCGTCGCCTTGGTGAGCCGTTACCTCACCAACTAGCTAATGCGCCGCGGGCCCATCCGCAAGTGACAGCCAAAGGCCGCCT
>NZ_LDPD01000229.1:0-986 GCF_001026865.1 Geobacillus sp. ZGt-1
CCCGGAGAACGCTTCATATTTCTGGAACCGAATTTCTTCTTCCGATAAATCAAAATAGTCGTCCGTTTTCGCCCGGACGTGGCGGCTGGCGGCGATCATAAAGCCGAACGTCCCCGCCGCCGGGTCGTGGCAGCGCTCGCCGGGCTTCGGGTCAACGAGTTCGACGATGACGTCAATCAGCACGCGGGGGGTGAAATATTGCCCCGCGCCTGATTTCAATTCGCTCGCGTTTTTCTCGAGCAGCCCTTCGTACAAGGCGCCGAGCCCTTCTTCTTTCGCGTTGTACCAGTCAAGCGCGTCGATGGTGCGGATGATTTTTTCCAAGTTTTTCGGCTCACGGATGTTGGACGTCGCTTCGGTGTAAATTTGCCTTAACAGTTCGTTCTCTTCCTGCCCAAGCGCCATGAGCAGCTGTTGGTAATACGTTTTCAGCTCGATTCCATCCTTTTTGGCGAGCACGTCCCAACGGTATGGCTCGGGGATGATGTATTCTTGCCCGGTTTCTTTCATCATTTTCAAAAACAGCAAATACGTCAGCTCGGTGACATATTGGTGGTACGTGATGCCGTCGTCGCGCAAGACGTTGCACAAGTTCCACAGCTTTTGGACAATTTCTCGGTTGTTCATCTCTAGGCTTGCTCCTTCTTGGCGTAGTTGTACAAGTTTTCATTAATTTCGCGCACGATTTGCGGCAATTGACCGCCGAAAATATTGTTCAGCTGCTTAAAGCCGCCGTGGCTTTTAAACGGTTCGTAGTCAAACGCTTTTTCCGGGTCGGGATGGAGGACGTATTCTTGCAGCAGCTGTTTTTCGATCCGCTCAAGCCATTTCTTTTGCAGCGGCGGCCATGGTTTCATCCGGTAAATGGCGTTCATGGCGCGGCGAATTCGTTCTTCATGACTGATGAGCGGGTCGCCGAGCGCCTGTTGGCGGATGAAGGCGATAATGTCGGCGGCGATGTCCTCATTTTTCGCCTCCCGCCATGC
>NZ_LDPD01000230.1:0-202 GCF_001026865.1 Geobacillus sp. ZGt-1
TTCAGGCATTTCATATTTGTACTGAATCTCAAAGAACCTGGCATGATGCTTAGGAATGATTTCAATCTGCTTAATCTTTTTGTCCAGTAACACAGGCGGAATCGTTATCGTGATAGGCTTGTGAGTCTTTTTAAATAGGCGAGAATACGGTATCGTGAATTTGTTGCCGTCTATACGAATCTGGCCAATGATCAGTGAATGA
>NZ_LDPD01000231.1:0-1544 GCF_001026865.1 Geobacillus sp. ZGt-1
TTTCGAACCATCGAGGAACAGAACCGCCTGTATGCGCTGGGGCGGACGAAACCTGGGCGGATCGTTACGAACGCCCGGGGAGGATACAGTTATCATAATTTTGGATTGGCGTTTGACGTTTGTGTCTGCAATGTTTTCAAGGGGACGCTGATCCCCAGCTGGAGCCTCGACCGCCGGTGGTTTCGCGTCGGTCAGATCGGAAAGTCGCTTGGCCTTGAATGGGGCGGGGATTGGAAAAGCTTCAAAGATTACCCCCATTTTCAATATACATTTGGCCTTTCGCTTGCACAGCTGCGGGCAGGAAAAAAGCCGCCGTCCGCTGTCGTGGCTAAAAAATAGACTGTCTCGCCCCTTCCGAAAGTGGAGGGGATTTTTTTAAATCTGACAAAAGCACGTTATGTCAGATTTTTGTCTGACGTTAAATACGTTGAAGGAAGCAACACGAAGCCGCTTTGCCGCTCTCCCGCTTTTTGTCCAAAAATCTTACTCATCTCCCTTATGGACAAGGGGGTGTCATATTTTGCATACCGTCCAGCCAATCAAAGATAGGGAAAAAATCGAAGCGATGAAAAAGATTTTGCGTGCTTCGTCATTGAGAGACGAGCTCCTTTTTACGATCGGGATCAATACGGGGCTGCGGATCAGCGATATTTTGGCTCTGAGGGTTGGGGATGTGAGGAACCAAAAAGGCGTTGTCGAACGTATTGAGATCGTGGAAAAGAAGACAAAAAAGACTCGGGTTGTCGCACTGAACCGAAAAACTCGCCGCCTGATCGAGCTGTATTTAGCGCAGGAGCGGCCGCACGCCCGCGGCGACGAGCCGCTGTTTCGCAGCCAAAAAGGAGGCCGGGCGATCAGCCGCCAGCATGCCCACTACATCCTGAACCGGGCCGCCAAAGCAGTTGGGATTGTGGATCGCATCGGCACCCACTCCCTGCGCAAAACGTTCGGCTATTTCGCATACAAACAAGGAACTGACTTGGCCATGATCCAAAAAATCCTCAATCACTCCAGCCAGGCCGAAACGCTTCGCTACATCGGCATTACGCAGGAGCAAATCGATGAAGTAACGATGAAGCTGGACTTATAGCATGAGTGCTCGCGCCGGTCTTCTCAAGGAAGCCATTGTGAAAGCAGACTCATTCCGCAGCCATGCGAAGCATCTTCAGGCAGCCAATCAGCGCATCGCTGCGGGAGAAGGGAAAAGTTCAATCAAAAAGAAAAACACATGATCATCTCCAAGTGCTGAATCAATGGTAAAACATGCTGAAAAAAGCCGCTTCTCTCATTAACTTTATCTTTTTTTATTGTTGCCGTGTCATGTTTATATTAAATAATTTATTTTCTGACACAAATATAATTGCAAAATGCTTTATCCCAAAAAGACAGATAAAAAACGGGGGTTGGAAAGGTTGTGTACAAATTCACCGGTCTGGTGCGAAAATAATTTACAAAAAACATAGGACATAAATTTCCTGCTAACTTACGGATTATGATGCGATGTGAAACCGGTTTATTAATAAATTACCCGTGGTGCTAGTTGA
>NZ_LDPD01000232.1:0-1173 GCF_001026865.1 Geobacillus sp. ZGt-1
AACATTTCTAGAGGGAGGATGAGCGAGATCCGTTTCAGAGAATAGCGGCTTCCGTATGCATAAAGAAAGCGGGGGAAAACATCTTGTACATTTTTGTGAGTATCTTGCTTCAAGTCATGATTCCGATGTTGCTGATCGTCGGCTTGGGAGCAGGGCTTCACCGTTTCTTTCGTCTTGACCTCAATACATTATCCAAATTGAACATGTATGTCCTGCTGCCGGCAGTCGCATTCATCAACGTGTACGACAGTGAGTTGAATGGAAAGGTGTTAGCGGCTATCTTAGGGTTTCTTCTGTTGCAAAACGGCGGGCTGATGGTTTTGAGTAGGATCATGGCGAAACTATTCAAACTGGAGCGAAGTATGGCAGCGGTGTTTCAAAATACGGTTGTGCTGAACAATTCTGGCAACTTCGGCATTCCTGTCAGCCAGCTGGTGTTTCACCAACATCCGCTCGGGGCGACGATTCAAATCATCGTGACCATTTTTCAAAACTTCTTGACCAATACATATGGAGTGTATCAGTTCGTGTCAGGAAACGGGAAAAGTGGGAAATGGGCTGCTGAGATATGGAAAAATCCCGTTCTTCACGCGCTGTTGTTCGGTGTGGTCTGCCGATGGCTTCACGTCCCAATCCCATCATTTTTATGGACGCCGCTTCGGCGGGTTGCCGACGCGTTTTTAGCCATCGCCCTCTTTACGTTGGGAGCGCAAATCGCCTACACCCGTTTTAACGCCTTGCCGCCGCTTGTGTATGCAAGTGTGTTTGGGCGTCTCGTTTTGTCGCCGCTGTTGGCTGCGTCTTTGATCTTTCTATTAGGAATTGATGGAGTGACGGCTCAGGCGTTGCTCATTGCTAGTTCCTATCCGTGCTCGCGCAATACGGCGCTGTATGCACTCGAGTATGACTGCCACCCAGATTACGCCGCCCAAGCGGTGTTGGTGTCGACCTTGTTGAGCGCCATTACCGTTACAGGCGTTGTGTATGCGGCCCGGCTGTTGTTTCCGATCGCTGGATGAAAACGAGGGCAAGCTGTCGTCGACTCCCAATCATGCAAAAATCATGGGGGGATCGACGACAATGTGCTTTCGTGTCAAAACCCTACAGCTTACATTGCAGGTTCAGTTAGAAACAGCTACCATACTTTAATGGGCAGGTGCAAGTACATCTTTT
>NZ_LDPD01000233.1:0-1714 GCF_001026865.1 Geobacillus sp. ZGt-1
GCGGGCTCGCTTTGACAGCCCCGCCATTGCAGCCGCCAACCAAAAAGTAGAGAAGTCTCATGGCATCATCATTGCCAGTCCCGTTTTCAAAGCCTCCTACACAGGAATATTGAAAGCGTACTTGGATTTGCTGCCGCAAAAGGGATTGCAGCACAAAGTCGTCCTTCCGTTGTTCATCGGCGGCTCCCTTGCCCATTTGCTCGCGATAGACTACGGATTGAAACCTGTTCTGTCCGCCTTGGGTGCACGCTATATTTTGAGCGGCGTGTACGCTGTCGATCAATGGGTGAAACGCCTCCATGAAGGCGGATACTCGTTGCCCGAAGAACTGACGCGTCGGCTCGATGAAAGCATATCAGAGTTGGGTTCTGCCATTCGGCGCCTTGCTATTCCAAGTTTCACAAACTAACCCCATCCCACCTACTCTTCCTGTCATGATGAAAGCAGATTGACTTCAGCTGAAGGACAATCTGCCTTTTTTGTGATCGGACAAGAAAAAGACTGTTCATCAAGATGGAACAAGAAGGGAAGGAAACCCTATGGATTTACGCACCATTAAAACGTTCCAAACGGTTGTCAAACACAAAAGCTTCCAGCGAGCTGCTGAAGAGTTGAACTACGCGCAATCGACTGTGACGACTCATATCAAAAACTTAGAAGCAGAGCTTGGCATCACGCTCATTAAGCGAGGAAAACCGTTCCAATTGACCGAGGCAGGCAAATTGTTAAGCGAGAAAGGGGAATTTTTGCTCAAAAGCTTCGACCATTTACAAAAAACATTGAAAGAATGCATTGATGGCGAAAGAGGACTCGTCCGCATCGGGGTGATGGAGCCGACAGCCAGTCACCGTCTTCCTGCATGGCTCAGCGCCTTTCGGGACAAGCATCCGAACATTCTGTTTACAATCCAAATTCATAGCAACCAAATGCTTGTGGACATGGTAGAGCGGGGAGACATCGATGCAGCCATTTGTGCAACACCGGAAACCATGGCAGGAGCGAGCTTTGAACCGTTGTTTTCCGAAGAAGTGGTGCTGCTTTCTCCCGCCTCTCACCCATTAGCGAAACGATCTGTCGTTTATCTTCGCGATTTGGCCGATGAGCCGCTGCTTGTAACGAGCGCCGCCTGCCCATTTCGACGCAATTTGGAAAAACGCCTGGTGGAGTTAGGCATTCAACCTTTATACAAAACCGAGATTAGCAACATGTTGGCGCTGAAATATTATGTCCATGCTTCGCTTGGCATCGCTGTCGTGCCGAAGATTGCTGTCACTCCTCCTCCAGCAGGAACGGTGGCACAACCGATCGCCGATTTTCGCGATGGACTGACTGTTGGCATCTTACGGATGTTTACGAGTGAAGCGAGCCACCCCGCAACGGAAAAATGGATTCGCTTTTTGCTTGATCAATGTGCTGGCAGATGCTCTACTGATCTTCACATTTTTTGAACGATCACTTCTATTTTTTCAATTTTACAAATGGAAGCAGCTCCTTTATATTTTTATTAAACATATAAAATTACTCGGAAATGATATGGAGGGAACATTGATGATCATTGCCCTTGTTCTCGATGAGCAGGAAAACGTTGTCCCCATCATTGAAGGAGCGACCATTCGCCTTTATCACACGAGTTCGCAAACGTACGAAGACTATCCGAATATCGCCAAGCAGTTGCAAGGGGGACGCCGAAGCGCGGTTCTCCGTTTCGCCAAAG
>NZ_LDPD01000234.1:0-1448 GCF_001026865.1 Geobacillus sp. ZGt-1
TTCAAGAAGAACTGTTGGAAACTGATTGCGACGCCAATGTACCGCATAACTATCTGTCTGTCGGTCTTGTTCCATTTGAGCAATTGAATTTGACGAAAGAAGAAATTCGGCTGTTAACTCATGCCATCGGCTACCATCATGAGCGGGATAAACGGCCTGATAAAGCAGCGATCCGTGATATTTTAGAAAACGATCTACAAAAGCAAAGAGAGGCTATTGCCCATCATATGCGACTGCCCTTGGCTGAAAAGTTATCGTTTCGATTTGTGGATCGGTTGCTAAAACGGTATACCATTCATGAAGGGGAGTCATTTTGGGATTATGTGTTGTTAAAGGGCCTCTTGCAACGAATTGACCATGCGGCCTCAGCGCACCTTCCCGTCGAATCGGACGTTCATCAAGATGTTGGCGTCTATGTGCGACGGTATATGGAGAATAAGTCGTTTCATCTCAACGATTTACAGCGTTTTACAGCAGGTCACACCCATAAAAATGTGATTGTGATAGCACAAACAGGCATGGGAAAAACGGAATCTGCCTTATTGTGGATCGATCGGGATAAGGCATTCTTCACCTTGCCCCTTCGCGTCAGCATCAACGCTATTTATGAACGAGTTCGTCATCAAATGGGATACGATGCCGCAGGTCTTTTGCATTCTACAAGCGCTTTCTATTTGGTGGAACGGGGGGAAGAAAACTGGGAGGCGATTAAGCAACAATCGCAGCAATTGTCCATGAAGCTGCTTTTCACAACCGTTGACCAAATTTTAAAGTTTCCTTTTTATTATCGAGGATTTGAAAAGGAATTAGCAAGCATGGCAAACGCCAAAGTGGTGATCGATGAAATCCAAGCGTATGATCCAAAAATTGCTGCGATGTTGATTAAGTCATTAGAAATGATTAAAAAAGTAGGCGGCCGGTTTATGATTATGACGGCTACATTGCCAACTTTATATTTGGATGAACTCAAACGCCGAAGTATTATCGATGAAGAAGACACCGTTTTCGGCGAATTTATTGACAGCCAAAATCACCGTCACCGTATTCAGCTCCATGACGAAGAAATAACAGAAGGAATAGAGGACTTTGTCAAAATGGCGCGTTCATCCCAAGTGTTAGTCATTGTGAATACGGTTCGTCGGGCGATGGAATTGTACGAACGATTATCCGAAATGGGCAGCGATGTACCTGTTCATTTGCTGCACTCACAATTTACGCAAGAAGATCGTCAATGGCTCGAGCGGCAAATTCAAGAGTTCAATGAGGCAAAGACAAATGGGGTGTGGATTACGACCCAGCTTGTCGAGGCAAGCATTGATATTGATTTCGACTATTTATTCACAGAAATGTCTCCACTGGACAGTCTGTTTCAACGTCTTGGGCGCTGTTATCGAAGAAGAGTTATTGAAAGGGAACAATGCAACATCCATATTTTTACACAAAACGTT
>NZ_LDPD01000235.1:0-1382 GCF_001026865.1 Geobacillus sp. ZGt-1
CAAATATTTTACTCACACCCCGATTATATTTATATTCAATCCTGGAAAGAAGTAAAAACAATGTTTAATTAAAAAAAGAACGGTCCTTCATTGCCGTTGACAACGAAAAAGCAGAAGATGGGCAGCCTATTAAAGTTAAGGTTGGCCCATCTTCTTTTTGTAATCAATTTAAATCCTAAAGCAGCATATGTTAGAATTTCGGCAACGCCTCCACCGCATCCGCCAGGTCGCTATAGCTGTCTTTTAAGTATCGGGACGTGGTGGCGATATTGCTATGGCCGGCGAGTCGCCGCACTTTCTCGATATCGTTGTTCGTCGCCTTTAACATCCACTTGCAGAACGTATGGCGGAACATATGGGGCGTGAGCTTTTTATCCGGCGGGCTGTAGCTTTCGACCATGCGCTGAATGCCCCGGACGGAAAACTTCGGTGAACGTTGGCTGTAAAAGACATAGGGCGACGCCGCCACATGCGGCTTTTTCTTCGCCATTTCCGCGCGAAACGCTAGCCAATCCTGAAGTTCGGCCATGAGGATGTTCGAGATCGGCACCGTCCGCACCTTCATCCCTTTGCCAACGATCCGGAGGCGCTTCATGTCCAGGTCAATATCCGTCAATTTGAGATTGGAGAGCTCCTCGACCCGAAGACCGGCATATACAAACAGGTACACAATCGCCCGATCGCGCCGGTACTTTTCTTCCGGATCAACGCCGCGGCTGTGAACCGGCGTTTGGCGCATCCGATGCAACAGGTCCTCAAACTCCTCTTCCGTCAGCCACATAATTTTTTCGTGATCTTCATCCGCCGTTTTCAAGTCTCGAATTCCCTTCATCGGATTTTGTTCCATGTAGCGGCGTTCGACCGCCCAAGCGTAAAACCGCCGCAGCGAATTCAATCGCCGGTTGATCGTCGAGATCGCCAATGACTTTCCTTCGGTTGGTTTTAACATGTGTTGGATCCATTTGCGAATATCGGCTGGCGTGACGTAATCGCCCGGACGAAGGTGCAAGTCTTTTAAAAACTGATTCACATCATTGAGGTAGGAGATCATGGTGTTTGGGGAAAATCCCTTCTCTCGCAAATACATTTCATATTCGTGCAACATCTTGATCACCCCCTATCTTATACGACGAGTTTAGCAGAGAAAAATTCGACTTAAATCGCGGATAAAAATCATCTTATATGACGAGTATAACACAAGAAAAACGAGAAGTATAGACGCATAATGTATATTATATGTCTAGTTAAAATTAAAGTTATAAGTTTACAATTTGTAATTTCCCTTCGAAGTTTTTCTGGTACACAAATTTTAAAAAATCGCTTCTTTGTATGTGGAGAATTAGAAGCAGACACGACAATACGCCGGCGACCCGTAGTCTTTT
>NZ_LDPD01000236.1:0-1625 GCF_001026865.1 Geobacillus sp. ZGt-1
GGCAAAGCACGCTGCCCATGGATCTTTTCCAAAAAATTAAAATTATTTTAATCAACGATTGAAATACGAATAAAAACATCGATTGGGAGGTAAGATTATGAAAACAAAATCTCTAATTGAATCTAAAAATTTTATAGGTGGAGAATGGGTATCTATCGAAGGAAAGGAAACTGTCGTCTATAGCCCTTCGAACCTCCAAGAAGAAGTTGGCATCCTTTACTACTCTTCTGCCAAACATGTATTTGAGGCGGAAAAGGCAGCAAAAGAAGGGTTCAAAATATGGTCAAAGATGACAGGAATTGAGCGGGGTAACTATCTATATAAGATGGCAGAGGCATTAGAAAATAATCTTGAGGAATTAGCAGTACTCGCAAGTAGGGAAATGGGAAAACCGATTGGCGAAATGCGAAGTGAAGTGGTACGGGGAATTAACTTGTTGCGTTATTACGCTGCAGAAGGTACGCGCTCAAATGGAGATATTATTCCTTCAAGTGATAAAAATGTTATACAGTATTCAAAACGCGTTCCATTAGGAGTAGTAGGAATTATTACACCATGGAACTTTCCAGTGGCTATTCCTATTTGGAAAATTGCCCCCGCTCTTATTTGCGGAAATTCAGTTATATGGAAACCAGCAGAAAATGCCGCGCTATCCGCAACTAAGTTAATGGAAATATTCCAACAGGCAAATCTTCCGAATGGAGTTTTAAATCTTATCATTGGAAAGGGAAGAGAAGTGGGGAATACTCTTCTCGAAAATGCTAATATTAACGCTGTTAGTTTTACGGGTTCATCCAATGTCGGAAAGCAAGTTGCCTCCATTTGTGCTAAACGAAATATTAAATATCAGACCGAAATGGGCGGTAAAAATGCTGCTATTATTCTTTGTGATGCCAATATCGAAAAAACAATTCCTATGGTACTAAGTGGCGCTTTCCGTTCAGCTGGTCAAAAATGTACAGCAACCAGCCGTATCATTGTTGAAGAAGGTATTTATTCGACCTTTATGAAATCATTCAGTGAAGCAGTATCTTTATTAAAAGCCAAAAATCCACTCCTTCCAGATTCATATCTCGGTCCGGTTGCATCTAAAGACCAATATGAAACTGTCTCTTCTTACGTAAAAATAGCTGAGGAGGAAGCGGAAATTATTGCACAAGGATCTATCGAAAGCGATAATGATGGTTATTTTATTAGACCGCTGGTCGTAGGGGGAGTAGATACGCAACATAAATTAGTCCAAGAGGAAATATTTGGTCCAGTAACAACTGTGCTAGTAGCTAAAGACTATGATGAAGCAATTCAGTTATGCAACGAGACTGTTTATGGATTAAGTGCTTCTATTTTTACCACTGATTTATCAAAAGCTCATCGTTTCCTAGAAGAAGCGGAAGCTGGAATGGTGAGGGTCAACCAAGAGACAGCTGGTGTGGAATATCAAGCACCATTTGGCGGAATGAAACAATCAAGTTCTCATTCAAGAGAACAAGGTCAATCAGCGCTTGATTTTTACTCTCAAATCAAGACTTGCGCCATTAAATATCATTTTTAAACGTATATTTTATAAAAATCACCCAGTGATTACATCATTGGGTGATTTTTAATTGCTAACTCACATTTCGCAC
>NZ_LDPD01000024.1:0-7783 GCF_001026865.1 Geobacillus sp. ZGt-1
AACATTTCCCCTTAAATCACAAGTCTTCTAGGAGAAGCAACGGCAGAAATAACAGCACATCGGGACCAAATGACAAAAGATTGGGCATTTCAACCAAAACCAACATGGCGGCCTTTCTCTCGCAGGCCGCCATCCGTTTGTATTGTTCCCGCTGCGGCTTCATGAGCCTGACGCCAAGCGGCAACAACCTCATTCCCTTGTCGCTCACGTTCTCCCTCCTTGTCACGCCGGCCGCCGCACCGAAGCGCAAACCGGCGCAATAGAAAGGAAGGAAATGCTCATCGAGCGATCTCCCCGCACTCATCCGCCGAACCTACTTGACAAAGCGGGCCATCAAAATCAAATCCCAATACGTCCCGTCATCGATTTTTGCAGCTTTTTTCTTCACGCCTTCTTCCACAAATCCAAACTTTTGATACAATCGAATCGCGTTCGTGTTGTCAGCGACGACTTCGAGGCAAACTTTTTCAATCAAAGGATTTTCTTTTGCCCAATCAAGGAGCGCTGCAAGCAACGCCGTGCCGATCCCCTGGTCTCGAAAGTCTTTTTTCACGCTCATGCCGAAAGACCCTTGGTGCTTCGTCCGCTGCTTATTACCGTTATGAAAATCCAAAAACCCGATGATGTCCCCTTCCTGCTCGGCGACAATCGCCAGCTTTCCGGGATCATTCATGATTTGTTGCAGCCATTGTTTTTGCCGCTCGCTCGTCGTCACCACTTCCGCTTCCGTCGTCAGCAAATACGGCGCTTCCGCCGCCACCGCCTTCACAAACGCAACGACACGCTCGGCATCCTCGGGCCATGCCGTCCGTATAACAATCGGTTGGCCGCTTGCCGTCACCAACCGCCTTGGCTGGATGTTTCCCATAGGAAATCCCCCTTGCTTTCTGTTCCCAGGCCCAAAAGTCGTGTACGGTCCCGAACAATTGCGAACAATTGCATGATCATCGTTAATCAAATCATCGATTCCCATCGATTCCCCAAGGGACCCACATGTTACAACGATTATGCCATATACTTATGAAACATTTCTACTCATAAAAAAATCGGCCGAACCCTCTTTGAAGCATCCCGCTTCAAAGAAAGGCTCGGCCGACAGGTTCCTTCTTATTGCCCTTTCGTCACCGTCGCTGTGGTCGCTTCACTATGGTTTTGCGCTTTGTCTTCTTGTGTCACAATGATCATCAGCTGGCCATTGTTGAATGCAGACAGATCGATCGTCTTCGAAAAATTCCCATTCGAGTCCGCCGACGTCCGTTCAACGAGAGATTTTTGTCCATCCGTAATGATGATTTGCACCGATGCGTTGCTTTCTGCCGTTCCTGCGATCGTATATGCCGCTTGATTTTGATTCGTAACGGCTGGCAGGGCGTTCAATGATGGAGCGGCAACAGCGGTATCCTTCCAAACCGTCGCGGTTGCCTCTGGGCTTACATTGCCCGTTGCACTCGTTTGAACGGCTGTAATGGTAATCAGTCCATCGCTTAACGGGGAAATATCAGCTTCTACACGGTATCTCCCGTTTTCTTCCACCGTACCGACTGTGCTGATTTCATTCGTTCCATCGGACAAAGTGACCTCCACTTCCGCCCCTGGCTCTCCCTTGCCCGTCACCTCATAAGCAGTTGCATCTGCACTGGCGTTCACATATCCTTTATTCTCAATAGACGGCTTGGCAGGAGAGGTCAACGATTTGATGAGGACGACGCTTGCCATCCGGCTTTCATTTCCCGCCTGATCGATCGTTTTCACACGGATCGTGATCTTCCCGTCCTTCAGAGAAGAAGTATTGATCTCTACTTCATAATTCCCATCTTCATCCACAAGTCCGCTCGCTGAGACGGATTTTTTTCCATCAGCAGCCTCCACCACCACTTTCTCTCCAGGCGTGCCTGTCCCCGTGACTGGATACGCTTCATAGTTGAAAGCGTTAATATATCCTTCATTCAACAGTTCAGGGGCCTCTATGCTCACATCTTTCCGAAGCACTTTCTTCGATTGGCCGCTTTGGTTTCCTGCCGAATCCACGCTAACCGCGGAGACCGTAATCTCTCCTTCCGCCAGTTTTCTCGCATCGATCACCGCTCGGAATCTCCCTTTGCCGTCTGCATGCACCGTTTTGGTGATGCGCTGCTTTCCATCGCTCAATGAAACCTTCACAGCNCTATGGGGTTCTGCTGTTCCTTGAACAGCATAAGCGTTCTGCTGCTTGGCATTGATCCATCCTTTATTCGTGATCACCGGAACGGAAGGCGCCTTCGTATCCTTGATAATCTTTTTTTGTACGCGGCTATGCTTCTGTCCCTTGATGATTTGCGTGACAGACACCGTCAATGTCCCATCTCGTAATGTCGATACGTTGACCGGCGCTTCAAACGATCCGCTCTTTTGAACAACAGTGTAATGAGTGACAGATGCTTTTCCATCGGTGATCACAATTTTGATCTTCGCTCCCTTGAGCCCTTTTCCTTTTACGATATACTCTTTCACAGTTGAAGCATTCACCGGCTGTGCACTTTCAATGGCAAGCTTGGCCGGTTTCGCCGCATATGCTTCAGACTCCGCCGCACCCGCTATGACTAAACTGGCTGTTACGAAACTAGAAACCATCCATTTTTTCCAACCCATAACGATCCCCTTTTCATCGATAGATTCGATCATGTTATAATTTTGCTCGTCGAAGCAGAAAGAGAAAGTACGGGGCACCAAGGAATGCCGTCAGGATGCCGACTGGGATTTCGATTGGCGCCGCGATGGTTCTTCCTGCCGTATCCGCGCTGATCATCAAAATCGCTCCTAATAAGGCGCTGACCGGAATGAGCCGCTGATAATCGGCCCTTGTCAACAAACGGGCAAGATGGGGGATGACCAGTCCCACAAATCCAATCGGACCCGATACAGCTACGGCGCTTCCACACAAGCCGACCGCAATGAGAAAAATCAGGAAACGGGCTGCTTGGACACGCAGTCCCAAACTCGCCGCTATATCATCATGCAGCTGCAAAACATTCATGCGGCGATAACAAAGATAAGCAAATCCGAGTCCGATCACCGACCAGGGAACAATGAGAAAAACATGTTCCCATGTCCGTCCCCATAAACTCCCCGCCAACCAAATGACCGCGGCATCAATCCCTTTGGTCGCAAAAACCAAAATCCCTGTAATGACGGCCTGAAACAAGGCATCAAAAGCAATTCCCGATAGAGCAAACCGGCCCTTATCCATTCCTTTCTTCCAGGCAAACGCATACACGCAAAGGCCGGCGAAGAGAGCCCCGAAAAAGGTGACGAACGGCAGGCCGCTGACAGGAAAATGCGGAATGATCAGCAGCGCCAACACAGCAAACAAGCTGGCGCCAGCCGTCATTCCAATGACATTCGGAGCAGCAAGCGGGTTTTGCGTCACGGCTTGCAACAGCGCTCCGGATACGGCGAGGTTGGCACCGACAAACAGCCCAACCAATATCCTTGGCAAGCGATATTCCCACACGATTTCCCCATTCAGGGAAGACTTTCGGTTGAAAAATGCCTCCCATACTTGCGAAACAGGGATTTTCACATCCCCGAAACAAGCGCTGAGCGGCACGATGATGACAAGAAGCAATGCCAAACCAGCCACAAGTCCCACATCACGCTTACGCATTCCATTCGCCCTGCTTCCTAATCAAATACAAAAAATATGGGCAACCAATGGCGGCGGTAAACACCCCGACAGGAAGTTCAATCGGCTGCGCCACCAAGCGTGCAAGCAAGTCAGCCGTCAAAAGCAACATTCCTCCGCACAAGGCGCTGACTGGAACGATATACGTATAGTTCACCCCGACCATTTTTCGGACGATGTGCGGAATGATCAAGCCGATAAACCCGATGACCCCGGATACGGACACCGCACTTCCAGCCAAAATAATAATAATGACTGCCATCACAGTTTTGAGAATCCCCACATGAACACCAAGCCCTTTGGCTGTATCATCGCCGAGCTCCAACAGATCCATTTTCGAAGCAATCATGATGGAGAGGAGCAAGCCGGCGAGAGACCATGGAGCGATCAGCGAAACATGGCGCCATGTCAAGCCGTTTAACCCACCGGCCAACCAGGCATATACGGCGGCCGCATCCTGGCCAAGCAAGACCAAAATTCCGACGGTGATCGCATGCAAAAATGCGCTGACCGCTACTCCAGCGAGTGTTAAACGGACGGGGGAAAGGGATCCTCTCTTCAGCGACAAACTATATACGGTCGCCCCTCCAACCGCCGCCCCCAAAAAGACAAGGGGAGAAAAGAAAAGAAGGGGAAGGCCGGCGAAAAAATATTCGATTAGAACAACCATCGCAGCAGCGCCGGCCGACACTCCCATGATTTTTGGCTCGGCCATTGGATTTTTCGTTAAACATTGCATCATCGCTCCAGCTACAGCCAAACTCGCCCCAATCAAAACCGCCAAAAGCGCACGGGGAAACCGTAGATTCCAGACAACCGTTCGTGCTTTGGATCCATCGTCATGCAAAAGGACATCCAGCACTTTTGGAATCGGCACAAAAAACGGACCAGAGACTAAAGAAACGATGATCAACAAAATGATGCCCAACACTAACATCGAACTGATCCATATCGCTCTTTTTCCGTATGCCAAAGATGACATCCTCTCGCTAGCCCCATCCCATCACTGATAACGTTTTAAAATGGATGCCGCTTCTTTTACAATCAATTTTGCCGCCAACGGTCCCCGACTGCGAGACCAAAGATCGCGATTGACTTCCACCACCCGCTTTTCTTTCACCGCTTTTAATTGGGACCAAATCGGGTTGGCTTTCACTTTTTTCAGGTCATTCTTCCCAGGATCCGTATAGGCAAACAGCACGTCTGGATCGATTTCTAAAATTCTTTCTAAACTTACTGTTTTAAAGTCGGAGTATTCATCCCCTTTTTCCTTAAATGCATAATCAGCCTTAAGCGCCGTAAAAATCGATCCGGAGAATGAGTTGTCCTGCCATACATTAATGCCATCTTTATTGACGAAAAAGCCCAATACACGAAGATTTTTATCTTTTAATTTTGCCTGCTGCGATTTCAATTCTTTATAAAACTGATTCACAAACGATTTTGCCTTCGCCTTCCGCCCTAAGATGTCTCCTAATACAAGAAGCTGATTCATGGCTTCTTTGTAGCTGTTCGCACGAAATCCCGCTACTGGCGCAATCTTTTTCAGCTGAGGGATAATCGCTTTATGGAACTCAAATTCATGGTCGATAATGATCAAATCCGGTTTGAGCGCTGCGATTCTCTCTAAACTCGGGGCGCTAAGTGCCCCAACGCTTGGCACCCCTTTTAGTTTATTGCGCAAGTATGTAGGCACCGTTCCAGAATTGGAAATCGTATACCCCACTGGCTTTAAGCCTAACGTGACAACCGCATCTGTCCCCGCCATGCTTAACGTGACAATCCGCTTCGGGGTACCTTTGATCACCAGCTTGCCAAGCTCCGTCTTAAACACCCTTGTCTTGGATGCGGCCTCGACAGGCGCAGCCGGTTGAGCCAACGGCACAAGCAGCACGAACAGCGCCATCAGCATGGCAAGAAGAGAGGTCCATTTTTTCTGCAACACGTTACATATTCCCCCTTCAATCTCTATTTAATAATGATAATCCTTATCAATTAAGATGATAATTGATATTGAACTCACATTTCGCACCCTAGAGGGTGCGAAATGTGAGATTGAATATCTTTGTCAATACAATAATAAAAAACATTCATAAGCAAGCGTTGCTCCCTACCCTGGCATGAAAATCGCTGATCAAAGCGGCGCATTTTCGCAGAAAAAGAAAGTCAGTTTTGCAAGGGTTTCTCTAATTGAGAAAGAATGCGAATCGATAGTCTTTTTTACCCAATCACCCACCCTCTAGAAGGATGGTGAAAAACGAGAACGGCCTGCAAATCGATGGCATTTCATCAGAAAAGAAAGCCGATTCAGCCGCGTTTCTCGAATTGAAAGATAGCAGGAATCAGCCATATTTTGCGCTAAATCACCAGCCCTCTAGAACTTGTCGCCCCTGTTCATCATCATTCTTCAAAAAATCCCTTGTCTCCCCCCATACGATTTATGCTAAAATGGAAGCTGGATGTCCCCAAATCTGCTGCACACATGCCCACGGATGATCGACTCCTTTGGCAACCCCTTCACCAACAAGGTCCAGACAGCGTTAGGAAAGCAACAGAAGCCATGAATAGCTGTTTTGAATCACCGTCAATCCACACTTGGAAAGGATGATCCATATGGAAGCATTGCTTAACCAAATTTTGGATCGACTCGATCAACTCCATTCGAGCGTCGGCGTCTTGACATCCGAGGTCAACGAGATGAAAAATCAACTGAACAAGATCGAAGCGAGAGCGGGCAGCATCGAGGCGAGAGTAGACAGCATCGAATCAAGAGTAAACAACATTGAAACCAACATGGCCACCAAAGACGAACTCGCCGAGCTCCGATCCAAAGTGGACGACATCGAAGCGAAAATGGCCACGAAAGACGAACTCGCTGAACTTCGCTCCACTGTAAACGGACTCCAGTCCAACGTAAACGAAATTCAAGCAAAGATGGCGACCAAAGACGATCTCGTTCCTATTCGACAAGCGGTCATGGAAATCGATCAAATTGTCAAAAGGATCGAGGTCAACCAAGAACGCCACGAGCACATTTTGGCCATCCTCTCCAAACGCTCGATTGAACATGAGGCATCCATCGCCAGCCTGCGGCAAGCGCAATAACTCGACAAGGGAACAAATGGACAAGGGGCGAGCTGTGCAGCGCAACATGGAAAAAACATTCCTTCCAGACACGAACCGCGGGGGCTGTCCGAAAGAAATTCCCCCAAAGCGACTGGATCGCGGCCGGCCAAAGCGACAACGCCCAGCTCTACTTGCCGGACCGTCCGCTTGTCTCGGTGTTGTCTTCGTAATAACTTGTTTTCGGAATCCAACGAATTGTTTGGCGCGTCATCGACAAGCTGTCCCCCTCTCCCCCGTGCTGGGAAGAGGAGGACAGCTTTTGCTTCGCATGCGGCAAAACGCTTTTATTCATCTTTGATCCGAACGTCGAATTCCGTTCGTTCATGGGCGTCTTTTATTTGAATCATCCAAGTGTCCGCTTGTTTGTCATAATGAACAGCCCGAATCACAGGAATCATATGCTCGAGCCGACTCTCTTCTTGCTTCAACGCTTGGCGAATCGCCTCCTCCTCCGATAAGCTGGCGCCATCACGCGGAGAGCTTGGCACAACCAATACTTTGCCCGCCTTCCCTTGGCCTGGATACGATTCAGCAATCCCCCCATCTATCCAAACTTGAACTTTTTGACCAATGTTCACTCGCGCTGGTGCACTAGAAACCAAGATGGCAATTATAAAACTCTTTAAGCCCGCCTGTGGAACGAAAATCTTGCGGATCAGAACTGACAACCAAAATGCTCCCTCCTTCTTTTCTCACGACATACCCTTCAATGGCATAGCGGTCAGTTTGCCCGCTACAACCTGCCAACCAAACACTCCACACGGCGGCAATGAAAGCAAGCCATCTTTTCAGCCCAATCTCCTCCTCCTTTGTTACATTAGTCGCATTTACGAAAAAATCGTTTCACTCTTTTATGAAAAGCTCCAGTTTGTCAAATCCATCATGGGTACTAAAAAAACATGATGATTGACGAAATCATGGATGATCTAGATGGTAGAAATGCAAAATTCATGCAAAATTTTTTCGGAACTCCCAGAAAATGAAAAACGACCGCAA
>NZ_LDPD01000237.1:0-509 GCF_001026865.1 Geobacillus sp. ZGt-1
CTCCTTTTTTGTTTGGTTGTAAATTTATGTTAGCCAATTTGCTCATCTACAGTTTTATTCATGAATCCAAAATCAAAATATATTCGTATGTAGTGATTAAAACGAATTTGAAACAAAAATCAACAGTATAACGTTTGACTGTACAGTTTTTTTAAGAATATAATCTAATTAGCATTACGAAAAATATTAGGGAGTGAGTTCATTGGGAAGTTGTTTAAAATTGGTGAACTTGCAGAATTAGCTGGCGTTTCGAAACGAACCATTGATTATTATACACAATTAGGGTTGCTAGAACCTGTTCGCTCCGAAACAAATTATCGCTATTATCCCGAAGAAAGTTTCGAACGTTTACAGTTAATTGATGCATTAAAAAAACAGCATTTAACTCTGGAGGAAATCAAAGAGCGATTGCAGATTATCCAAAGTCAACCAGATGCTGCGGATGAAATTGTAGATAAAATTGAGCACCTTCAAGAAGAAATGAAACATATTCAAGAAGAACTGTTGGA
>NZ_LDPD01000238.1:0-238 GCF_001026865.1 Geobacillus sp. ZGt-1
ACAATTTGAAAAAATAACGGAGACAGGCGTCCCTAACGGAGGGGACGCCTGTCGTTTTGATAGAGGGACGAAAAAAAGAATTCACTGGCTCGCGGCGATCCAGACGTCTTGATGCATTCACGAAAGCTGCGCCTCTCCATAAAAATGAGATCGTCAAAGATAAAGTCAAGTGTCATCATTTGTAGAAAATGGTCGGATTTTTGCGAATAATTTTTGTTGTTCTTTTTATTTTTTTTTT
>NZ_LDPD01000239.1:0-1064 GCF_001026865.1 Geobacillus sp. ZGt-1
ACGCGAATATACGTCTCGTCTCCACAAAAGGAGCCAGACAGTTCGTAAGGAAAATGATCGATGAAAGGCTTGACGATCAGCGTGACACGGTTGGCATAGTTAATGATGGTCTGATGGGAAATCGACACCCCATGCACGTCCTTCATGACGCCCGCTGTTTTTCGAGAAGACATCCCGTAGTTGACGTGATACGTCAAAATCAGCCCAAGGATGTGAGAAGACACCGATAACGGGACAAATCCACCTTTGGCTTTTTCGGAGAGGACGGTACCAATGGACGAAAGTCAAACAGAAATTCTCGGTAAAGGTACCGAACTTTAAAGGCATGGGGTTTCTGTTTAAATCGTTTCCGTTCGTGGGTGTTCATGCGCCGAAGGCTCGTTTGGTAAAACGAACAATCATCGTTTTTGCACTTGTAGATGTGGTAATCTTTACGCTCTTTGATCTTCTCCAGTGTCTTGAAGCAGTGCGGACAACGCATGATGGCTTGAAGTGGCTGAAAGATGAAGTCATCGCCAATGTCTTGCATAAAGATCAAAACGATATTGACCAGTCAATCACTCGTTTTGAACAATACGTCTTACAGCACCCAGATGAGGTATTACGCCGCATCGGGTGTGCTGCGTGAACCAGAGGTTAAAATTTTAATTTGGATGTATATATACCTTTGATTATAAAGAGCCGTTGTTAAAAATTATTTCTAAGCAAGTTCAGTTGGAAGAAGTATAGCGCTACTCGTCATGGATTTTAACAAAGAGATGAGGAAGATTAACAACGAAAAGGGGATGACTCAAAAGCTCCTTTTTGATGAAATTTCACTGAAGTATGTGAAAGAGGCCACCTCTGAAACCCTTGGTTTTACTGGTGATCTCTTTTGCCATGTTGCCCCAGAAAGGAGCATTACCGCTCTTTTGGGTCGGCACCTTTTTGCATGAATTGACGCACTCGAGATAATTTTGCACAAATTTTACACGATATAAAATAACAAGTCACTCAAGCCTTGAAATATCAATACTTGAGATATATGGTTATAATCCTGCCGAGGAAAAACAGCCGCCTAGGCG
>NZ_LDPD01000240.1:0-1352 GCF_001026865.1 Geobacillus sp. ZGt-1
TTGTAATAAATTTCTTCCTTTTTCAATATCCCTTAAATACATGCATGTAAGTATCCCCAAATTATGGACAATTTGAAACCTTTGCGGTGCTATCTCAAACGCCTTGTTAAAATAAAAATACGATTTTTTTAGATCTCCTTTTTTAAAGTATATACATCCTAAATAAAAATACGTATTTTCATCTTTAGAACCACCGTCATCAGCAGCGAGGAAATACTTAAGAGCTTGTTCTTCATTCTTTCTATAGTAATACTCCATAATCCCAAAAGAAGTCAAAATCTCTTCATGAGAGTACCCCTCATTTACCCAACGTTCCTGTAAATATGAATAAGGGTATTGATTTTGGACACTAATAACACTCTGAAACATCCGCTTACTATTATTCGATGTGTTTTTGCCATGAATCCGATATTTAACTAAAGGCTCATCTATATAGGAAAATTTTAGACCTTTTTCAGCAATCTGCAAGCAGAGATAATAATCGCAACAAATAATATCATTTAAATCAAATTTTAACCAATCATAATTTCGAATTGCTAAAGCAGAGCCTGTGAAAAAATTTCTTCTAAATAGCTGAAAAAAAAGATTATCATTCGTGACATATGAAGGAAGTCTGGCGAATAAATTATAACTTTCTCCATTTTTATCAATTAACTCCATAGCGGAATAAACAATTCCTACATTAGAATCTTTTTGAAATTCTTCAACAACTCTTGATACTCGATCTTTATGAGCAATATCATCAGCGTCAAGAAAACAAAGAATATCGCCAGTTGCGGCCTTTACAGCTTCTTTATACGCTGATACAATCCCTAAATTATAAGTATTACTCATAATTTTTACATTAGGATAATTTCCGTAATCCTTAACAATATTAAAAGATTTGTCAGTACTACCATCATCAATAAAAATATATTCAATGTCTCCATAAGTCTGACGAATCAAACTTTCCAAACAATCTCTCAGATATTCTTCATTATTGTAAATAGGTGTAACTACCGATACTCGCATTAAATATCACCATCAGATAAATAATGTTTGACTAACTATAAAATCTTTTGACTTCTGTAATCCAAAATTCTTTAATGTTTCTTCAATTTCTCTATAAAAAGAAGAACCTATGATTATAAAGATATTTGACCTATTTAAATTAATTATCTCAGGACTGAATATTTCTACACCATTTAGTTCTGTTCCCCATTTTAAATGATTACTATCAATCCAACCACTTATATTTATACCTCTAGAAGAATAAAAATCGAATGTCTTTATCCCCGCACTACCAACCCCCCAAATATAAACATCTCTTTGTTTACTTGATTTCGGTAATACATCATAAAAAGATTCATTGC
>NZ_LDPD01000241.1:0-587 GCF_001026865.1 Geobacillus sp. ZGt-1
TGGACCGAGCGCCGGGCTTCGGAGGCTCCAGCCGGACTGCCATAGGCAGGGAGGCGGTCAGCCGAGAAGACCGATGCGAGAGTATCTCTTAATGTGAATAGTAATTTTTGTAGAGATATTTTTATCATTTTTGTTTGGCAAATAAATCAATAAAAATACAATCCCGTCTGACATTAATTTGACGGGATTGTACGTAGTATTTCATTTAATTTTATGTTGTTATTTTCGCTAATCAGCGATACCATTTTCTAATTTATCGAATTTCGATTATTTTGTTTAAGTTTAGGCGGTTTATCAATATCAAACAAATTTTAATTAATTATCAATTATTGTTAGCGTTTTCAATATTTTGTTTAAATAGATACAGTATTTTTAGGAATTAGATTTGATTCACTTGTTTCAACTTCATCATCATCAAATATTGCTTTTGGTAGACCAGTATAAGTCCCCCAATAGTAAGCGATTAAAGAAATTATCGCAACAAAAACGATATCCAAAGGATGTTTAAGGGCACCGATACCACCAAATAATCCAAGATAGGAAATAATAATCATAGTTGAGTAATAAAACACGAGCCACCACGAGGA
>NZ_LDPD01000025.1:0-782 GCF_001026865.1 Geobacillus sp. ZGt-1
ACATAGGCATTGTCCTCCAAACGCACCCGAATGGCTTCCGCCACCCGTTTGCCATCTTCGTACACATAGACGCCTCGTTCGTCATAGCGGAGCTCAATCGATTGCCCAATGAACCGAGGCGGCACTTCGTATAGCTGTTTATTCAGGGTGATCGTGCCATCGGCTTTCACCTTGCGGTGCTCCCGTTTCAGAAAAATCGCATCCAGCCAATCGCCATCTTCGATGAACGACACGAGATGCACTTGCGATTGAAACACCTCATGCGGCGTTTTTCCGTCCAGTGAGGCGTGCGGTTTTCGATGATACTCCTCTTCAAGCCACTTCCAAAAACGCTCGTTCAACTCATCAAGCGATTTCGGTGGATTCAGCTCCAACAGTGGATAAAACCGTGTCTGTACGGTGCGGAAGAACCGTTCGATTTTTCCCTTGCTTTGCGGGTCATACGGCTGGGTGTGGATGAGTGTAATCCCCATCTCGGCGCACGCATACTGCAGCACCTCGGACCGATAAATTTTCCCGTTGTCCGAGTAAATGCGTTTCGGCTTCCCGCAACGAAGCACCGCTTCCTTCGTGACGATCCGCAGCCCGTCAAACTTCTCCGAAGGGAAAAATTGGGCATATGGCACTAACCGCGAGCAGTCATCGATATACGCGATCAAAAACGTTTTCTGGGCTTTCCCATGGACGCGAATCGTGGGTCCATGGGATAAGTCCCCTTGCCATAGCTCATTGATCTGGTCATACGCAAAACGCTTTCGCTCCGGCATCGGCAAGATTTCTTT
>NZ_LDPD01000025.1:807-899 GCF_001026865.1 Geobacillus sp. ZGt-1
AATCGGTATATAGTAAAGTATGAGAGGGTGGTGGGAATGTCCCCCTGCTTGGTGAGTTGTTCGTAGAATAGGGTCACGGGCATGGTGGGATG
>NZ_LDPD01000025.1:995-1530 GCF_001026865.1 Geobacillus sp. ZGt-1
GCCCCCTTTTTTGTATCGGGCGCACCAATCCAGAATCGTCTTCGCCGCAATGGGTTTGTCCCCTTGATGGGGANTCGAGTGCACTCGCCCGCCCACCTCATTCAAATACGCTTTGGGCTCCACCTGGCCATTCACCAACGGAGCGATCAGCCCNTACCGAAACAGCGCGATGTCGTGTCTCATCGATTCATCCATCTGGATCTCCTCCCTGTCTCCCTGTGATGTTGGACCGTCCCGGTCCCCTCTACCCCCTATCTTACGAAACGGCTCGAGATTCGTCGAGAGGAAGGGTTTGTGGGAACATCAACCATCTCCATTTTTGGTGTTAAGTAGAAAATCAGGAAGTAATTTGATCCGCAAACGGATGCCACCTCTCGTTTGTCCACAGGTCTTGGATGATCGAGCCCACCCCCCGTCCCTCCAAGGTCTGCATCCACCAAACCGCCCGTTCTGTTCTTGCGTTCCCTACAGGGCCGATGATCCCCCACCTTCTCGCCGCCGCGTGATGCAAGCGAGAGAGATTCCGTAAAAATCG
>NZ_LDPD01000025.1:1560-1629 GCF_001026865.1 Geobacillus sp. ZGt-1
GGGAAAAACAACCTGTTTGGTCTTCGCTCCTTGCCTTGGCGTTTCGAACCATGCTTTGACCGCTTGCCA
>NZ_LDPD01000025.1:1639-1903 GCF_001026865.1 Geobacillus sp. ZGt-1
CGTGTATATTGAACATACGGGAGGAGGAAAGAAGGCAGCACACTCACGGTTTTGCGACACTCTTGACAGCGATATCGTGCGATCCAAAGGTGATACTCCCCCTCTGCCGTCAACGCATAGCGTTGGTAGTATCCGTGACGATGCAAGGGGCGGCGGGACGGACAGTGGGGGCATTGTCTCACGTCAGGAAAATCGTTCCCTTTCCCACGATCCGTATACGTTTGAATGTCAATGCCAAAGTCGTGAAACTGGATCACACTTCCT
>NZ_LDPD01000025.1:3573-3745 GCF_001026865.1 Geobacillus sp. ZGt-1
ACATCGGCGCGACAATCAACATTTTACCAAATTATCTTTCAACTGTCAACACTTTTTTATTCATTAGATATGGAGGCGGCACCCGGATTCGAACCGGGGATAAAGGTTTTGCAGACCTCTGCCTTACCACTTGGCTATGCCGCCTTGATCAAGAGCGGAAGACGGGACTCGA
>NZ_LDPD01000025.1:3779-3850 GCF_001026865.1 Geobacillus sp. ZGt-1
ACCGCTGAACTACTTCCGCATCCGTGGCTGGGGTAGCTGGATTCGAACCAACGCATCACGGAGTCAAAGTC
>NZ_LDPD01000025.1:3947-4089 GCF_001026865.1 Geobacillus sp. ZGt-1
ACCACTTCGCCATAGTCGCCATGATCATGATAGGAATGGCAGGGGCAGTAGGAATCGAACCCACACCGGAGGTTTTGGAGACCTCTGTTCTACCATTAAACTATGCCCCTTTGTTAAAATGGTGGAGGGGGACGGATTCGAA
>NZ_LDPD01000025.1:4217-4338 GCF_001026865.1 Geobacillus sp. ZGt-1
ATTGAGCTAAGTCGGCATAAGATGAATGAAGAAGGTGGCTCATTGTTGAGCTCTGTGCCTCTTCCTCTACCAGCTGATTCGAAGAAGCGGAATGCGTCGAAGCAACTCGAAGCGAATTCGA
>NZ_LDPD01000025.1:4550-4633 GCF_001026865.1 Geobacillus sp. ZGt-1
CTGCTCCACCCCGCGATGATAAGAAAGTAAGTTGATGTTCACAATGCTTTTGGTGTTGTTGTCCGTTGCCTCTTCCTCTACAA
>NZ_LDPD01000025.1:4705-4785 GCF_001026865.1 Geobacillus sp. ZGt-1
GATGGTGGAGGATGACGGGATCGAACCGCCGACCCCTTGCTTGTAAGGCAAGTGCTCTCCCAGCTGAGCTAATCCTCCAC
>NZ_LDPD01000025.1:4846-5109 GCF_001026865.1 Geobacillus sp. ZGt-1
CCACTTGACCAACGGGCCATGCTGATGGATCATGGCGGAGAGCAAGGGATTCGAACCCTTGAGGCGCTATTCACGCCTACACGATTTCCAATCGTGCTCCTTCGACCACTCGGACAGCTCTCCACGATGGCTCCGCAGGCAGGATTCGAACCTGCGACCAATCGGTTAACAGCCGATTGCTCTACCACTGAGCTACTGCGGAATCATAACGACGGTCAATTCTCCCAACAAGATGTCCTGCCTCTTCCTCTGCCAGCCGATTC
>NZ_LDPD01000025.1:5121-5262 GCF_001026865.1 Geobacillus sp. ZGt-1
TGCGTCGAGGCAACTCGCAGTTCATCCGATGATGCAAATGCTCGTCACTGAGCTGCTGCGAAATGACATCTCTTTAGACATTTACTATTATAATGATTCGCGCTGAGCTGTCAAGAGTTTTTTCATTCCTTCAAAACTAGA
>NZ_LDPD01000025.1:7966-8385 GCF_001026865.1 Geobacillus sp. ZGt-1
CCGCCGTACTCAGGATCCGCTCGGGAGGGAACGAAGTTTCGACTACAGGGCTCTCACCTTCTCTGGCCGGCCGTTCCAGACCGGTTCGTCTACCCCGTCCCTTTCTCACTCCCATCGTGAGCGGTCCTACAACCCCAAGAGGACATGCCTCTTGGTTTGGGCTGTTCCCGTTTCGCTCGCCGCTACTCAGGGAATCGCGGTTGCTTTCTTCTCCTCCGGGTACTAAGATGTTTCAGTTCCCCGGGTGTGCCCTCCATGCCCTATGGATTCAGGCATGGATACTGCCCCATTACGGACAGTGGGTTCCCCCATTCGGACATCTCCGGATCAACGCTTGCTTACAGCTCCCCGAAGCGTTTCGGCGTTTGCCCCGTCCTTCATCGGCTCCTAGTGCCAAGGCATCCACCGTGCGCCCTTTC
>NZ_LDPD01000025.1:8911-8992 GCF_001026865.1 Geobacillus sp. ZGt-1
CTGAACGAAACAGAAGCGCGTTTTGCTTTGAATAACGACTGATGTCTAGCTCCAGCGCCTGGCTCTCTTCTGCCAAATAAC
>NZ_LDPD01000025.1:9037-9249 GCF_001026865.1 Geobacillus sp. ZGt-1
GCTTCGAGATCGCCAGGATGGCGATATTTCGCCGTTGCCCGCAGGACGCGGGCTGCCTTTAGGCGAAATTACGGCGCTTCCGCTTTTCTTCCCTTAGAAAGGAGGTGATCCAGCCGCACCTTCCGGTACGGCTACCTTGTTACGACTTCACCCCAATCACTTGCCCCACCTTCGGCGGCTGGCTCCCGTAAGGGTTACCTCACCGACTTCGG
>NZ_LDPD01000025.1:10846-15492 GCF_001026865.1 Geobacillus sp. ZGt-1
TCAGTTTTCAAGGAACAAGCTTTCGACTGTTTTGTCTCTCTCAAACAGCTCTTTTATGTTAGCATAACATCTTTTTGGATGTCAACTGCTTTTTTGCTTCGCATCGCTGTCAAACAACCTCTTTGATCAGCGACGTTTCCTAATATACCACCTTAACTCGAAAAAAGCAATACCTTTTTTAAAAAAATTTTAGGACGCGCTGATCCATCCCCGTTCCCTCTTCTCCATCCCACAGGAAAGCGTTCTTTTCCTAAAAAAGGGGAATGAACACCGGCGCGAGTGCATACATTTCTTCTATGGCATCGCTATATAGATGCGATTGGACGCCTTCACATCGACGGCTTTTGCAGAGCGACTGGATGGACTGTCAGGCGACCGAACAACGCCGCTTCCAGCCCCACGCCTGGGTCTGTGAAGCAGGTAGTCGTTCCGTCTTCCGCCACGCCAAGGTGCGGCGAAGAAGACGGCTGTTTGCCTCGGGCGGTCGAAATAGGCAAGCGACTTTTTTCGTCAAGGACGTGGAGAACTTTTCCGTTTTGCATCTATATCGTTGTTGCGATCCTTTCATCAAGGAGGCTTCTTCACTTTGATTCGCGTGTTATCACCAATCAACTTTGACGTTTCTAGTTCGTTTTCGCTTCCGGCCAGCGAACAACGAATCTTAGATGCCCTTGTTTCCTCGCCTAAGTTGTATACGTATGCAAATAAACACCAGCTTCGATTTGAAATCGCCTTGCGCGACCGCATTGTTCGGGCGGCGGGCGAGTTGGCGAAAAGCCGGGCGCGGTTTGCCATTTTCCGTTTTTCGCGCTGCAACAGCGATTTTTGGACGCGGGACGAGCGCGGCGGCTTCCGTCTTCGCCCAGATGTCACGGCTTCCGAAGCGATTCAGGACATTTTTGTCCATAGCGAGCGATACGCGTTTGAATGCGCGACCGCGATCGTCATCGTGTTTTACAAGGCCGTGCTTGACGTAATCGATCCAGCGGCATTCAACCGGCTGTTTGCGGATTTGCTGCTGTATGACTGGCATACCGACCGGGATCTTGGCATTCAAACAAAAAAAGATGAACACTTTCTCCCCGGAGATTGCCTCTATTTTAAAAACCCGGAATTCGATCCGTTGACGCCGCAATGGCAAGGGGAAAATGCCATTTACTTAGGCGACGGCTTCTTTTACGGGCATGGCATCGGCATTCAAACAAAGGAGGGCATCATCGCCGCGCTCAATCGAAAACGAAAGCGGGGAGCCACGAAATCCGCTTACCTGCTTCCCGATATCACGCAAGTCGATTTCGCTTATTTGTCCCAATTCGCCCGCGGCTTCGATGAATTCCGCCTGCCGATCCGCCGCTCTTCCTTTATCTTTGGAACGCTAGGGTCCGCTGCGTTCTTGCACCGTTAGCGGACCTTTTTCGTTTTTCTCCCACAAATACAGGGCGATTCCTGTTAAAATAAAAATACCGCCGATCCATTGAAACGGACGGATCGGTTCGCCAAACAGCCAGTAGGCCAAGGCGGAAGCGCCGATCGGTTCAAATAAAATCGCCATCGACACCGTCGAGGCGCTGACCCATTTGACCGCCCAGTTCATCACCGAATGGCCGAGCAGCGTTGGAATGACGGCGAGGGCGAGAAAACAAAGCCAATCCGTCAGCTGATACGCCGTCAGCGAAAGGCGAAACAGCATCGCGTACAGCCACAACACCGCCGCGCTGATGCTATAGACGATATAGGTATACGTCATCAATGACAACCGTTGTCGCACCTCTTGGCCGAACAGCCAATACGCCGTGACAAACGCGCACGCAAGCAGCGCCAATCCATCGCCGTACAGCGCTTCCCCGCTGACGCGGAAGTCTCCCCAGCTGATGAGGATGCTGCCGATCATGGCCAACACCGCGCTCCCGACCGCGCCGACGGTCAACCGTTCGCGGAAAAACAACGCGCCGCCTGCGAAGGCAAACAGCGGCTGCAGCGTCACAAGCACGACCGAACTGGCGACGGATGTATAGTCGAGCGATTCAAACCAAAGGATAAAATGAAAGGCAAGCAAAACCCCAGAACAAAGCGAAAACAGCCAATCGCGCCGGGAGACGCCTCGGAGTTCGCTTCGATGCCGGAGGAACAACGGCGTCATGATGGCGACGGCCAAAAAGAGCCGATAAAAGGCGATCACCGCGGACGGCGCCTGCGACCATTTGACGAAAATGGCCGATGTTGACACGGCAAGCGCGCCGATGAATAGAGCGGCATAAGCCTTTGCTGTGCTTGGCGGCTTCATGTTTCTGCCAACTCACTTTCTACGAAAAGGAGTGTGCGCCCTGATCTACCACTTTCATGCGGAAGGGCGGACAAAAATGGTTCACGAACGTTTTCTTACATTATACCATGAACGAGGTGAGAAACGATGATGTTTGATCCGTTCCTCAAACTAGGGATTTCCGCCATTCTCGGGCTGATCATTGGGCTGGAACGGGAATTGAAGCGAAAACCGGTCGGTTTGAAAACGTGTCTTGTGATTTCCATTTCCAGCTGCTTGCTTACAATCGTTTCGATCGAATCGGCGTACGTCTTTCCGCTCAAAGACCATATTACGATGGACCCGCTTCGACTGGCGGCGCAAATTGTGTCCGGGGTCGGTTTTTTAGGAGCAGGCGTCATTTTGCGCCGCGGCAACGACAGCATCACCGGGCTGACGACCGCCGCGATCATTTGGGGGGCGGCAGGGATTGGAGTAGCGGTCGGCGCAGGCTTCTATTGGGAATCGGCGTTCGGCGTCGCGCTTCTCATTGTCAGTGTGGAACTCATTCCGTTTTTGATCAATTTTTTTGGACCAAAGCAGCTGCGCGAAAAAGAGGTGCTGTTGCAAATCACCGTGGCGGACGCCAAAAACATTACAAAGGTCATCGACCATTTAAAACAACAGGACATCAACATTAAAACGATGCGCATTAAAGACGTTGAAGAGAATGAACATTTGCTGAAACTAAGAGCCGTCATTGACCAAAAGCGCTCGACCGCCGAACTTTACTACGTCATCCGCTCCATTGACGATGTCGTGCACGTTGATATTGAAAGCGGGTGATCAAAAAAGGATTGCAATTGTCCGCATCCATATATATAATGGGACATGGACAGATCATCCATATCCTTTTTTGGGGCATTAGCTCAGTTGGGAGAGCGTCGTGCTGGCAGCGCGAAGGTCACCGGTTCGAGCCCGGTATGCTCCATTTGCCCAACCCTTGCCGTGCAAGGGTTTTTTATTTTCGTTTCGGGAGATGGCGATGAGCCATCCCCCTGTGAACAAATTCCCAAAAGAAGCCTCCCACCATCTAAACGTGAAGGGGCGCCAGCACCAGTGAACGACCTGACTGAACCTCAAATCGTGGGGCACACAAGAAATCGCTCGGTTCACGTCCCGTCATGAGATGAGACTCCTCGGACTCTTACGCCCTTCGGCTTCATCCGTCCGGGTTGGTTTTGTATTTTTTCAGACGTTCCTCCAACTCACGGCGCGCCTGCTCGATGTCAAAGTCGTCGTCTTCCGGCTGGCTGTAATCCATCTTCAGCCAATCCGGCACGATCTCGGTGCGGATCGGTTTCCGCATCGTTCTGCCGCCATCGGATGAAGGCGGGGCGGATCGTTGCTTCATCCGCTCTTTTCGAAACGCCAACCGCGCGGCGCGCACTTCGTCCACGGTGCGATACCCTTTTTCCGTCCAGTCGCGCAAAATCGTTTCCACGTACACCCACCGTTTGGCGCCGTTTTCCACCGCGATTTTCAATGCTTCCAACACCAATTCCTCGGACGCATCGTCCACCCATGCATTGATCTTTTCCCGCAAATAATCGCCGATCACGCCAAACCCGTTTTCCTCACAGAAGCGAACGATCTCCTTGTATGTGCGCACGCGCGCGTCTTCTTCGTCTTCTCTTTTGATCTCTGATGTCATCTCTGTTGTCGTCTCTGGTATTGGTCTTGTCAAATTGAGCACCTCGACCGCCCAGTTTGACCAGCTGGATGGTTCATTTTGCGCAAATGGACGGACTGTTTCGCCCATCGTCTGCTCATTTTGGCCGATCGAAACGCCATCGTAAACGGCCGAAATCTGATCTTGTTGAATCGTCGAAACGCTGCTTTGCCTCATCGACCCCCCATCTTCAGTGGGCAAAACCCTATTTTGAACCGTCAAAATGCCATCTTGAGCCGTCAACATCCCCCCTTGAACCACAGAAGCGCCGCCTTGAACGGCCGAGATGCCATCTTGCACAATCGAATCCCCATCGTGCGTCGTCAAACCCTCATCGTGAACGAACGAAACCCCGTTTTGAGTGAACGAAACCGCACCTTGAACGATCGAAACACCATTGTGCGCGGTCATCACGCCATCATCTGCCGCCTGCCCATGTTGTCCGTCCGACATTTCTGATATTTCTTTCGTTATTTCGGCCAGTTTGTCATAGTCGATCCGATACCATTTCGTTTTATCGATCTTGGAGCGGTTGAAATTCGCCGCGACGATGATCCCCATTTTTTCCAGTTTAAGAATGATCCGGCGAATCGTGCTTTCCGACCAGAACGGGAATTGTCGCTGCCAGTCTGCATACGTGTTGTACACCCACTTATAGCCGTCATGGACGTT
>NZ_LDPD01000025.1:15525-22169 GCF_001026865.1 Geobacillus sp. ZGt-1
AACAACGATGCTTTCGTTCAACCCGATCGCCAAAGCGAGTTGCGGCAAAATGACCAACGGTTGATCATCGAAAAGCAAGTTGGACATGTCATCCTCTCCCCCTCAGACGAGATGTTTCCTCATCGTTCCACTTTTTTGATAAACTTTATCGTGAACGAACGCAAACCGCCTAACAGCGCGATAACGGCCATATTGGCTTGATTTTTCGCTGAAAAACGGAAAAAACCGGCATAACATGTGCGATCGTGTGCTGAAACCCATCCATTGCGGACATCCGGTTTTTGTTCAAGAGGAAGAAATGTTTTTCGAGTGGAGGGATCGTTTTTGAAACGAATGGTCATATTCTTGTTTTGTTTCCTGTTGATGTTCCCGATTTCCGCTTTTGCCCACCCTGGCGAGCTTGATGAGTTGGGCGGGCACTTCCGCGGCAGCGACTGCGTGTATTTGCTCCATGAGCCGACTGCGCTGGCGAAGCAGGCGAAAACGAAACAAGAGCTTGTCCAGCTTATTCAAACATACAACGGCAATGAACGATGCAAGCGGCATCTCACCCCAGAGCGAATCGACCTGGACGGCCATACACTGGGGAAGAAAGAAGATCGTTCTACGTTGCGCCTTGGCCGCACCTACCCGGCTGAATTGGTCGAGTGCATCGACGGCGATACGGCGAAATTCCGCGTCAACGGCCATGTATACACGACGAGGTTTTTGTTCATTGATACGCCGGAGAGCACGATCCAAGTCGAACCGTATGGGAAAGAAGCAAGCCGGTTTACATGTTCCCGCTTGCATCAAGGGAACATTTTGCTTGAGACCGACGGAGACGCGCTGTTTGACAAATACCAGCGGCTGCTCGCCTGGGTGTGGGTCGGCAAGCGCCTGCTGCAAGAAGACCTCGCCAAAGCCGGACTTGTCGAAGACTTTTATGACTATGGCGATTACAAATACGAAGCGCGCGTCCGCAAGGCGTACGAGGAGGCGAAACGAACCGGAGCGGGCATGTACGGCAAGCACGCCGCTGGAGAGAGGGAGGGGGCAGGGACGGAAACGCGGCCGCAGACCGGGGAAAAGACGGCCAAGACCGTTCACCCGCCGGCTTTGGAGAACAAAACGCCGCTCGAACGATCCGGCCGTCCGGTTCTTTATACGCTGCTTGGCCTAGCGGCGGCCGCCGCGCTCTATTGGCTCATCCGCCGGTTGACATGATCAACGGCCGGTGATGGAACGAATATCAGGCTTTGCAACAATGTTTTTCAAATTGAAAAAACCTTGCAGCGCCGCAGTTTCATCCCTTGAGCTTTCTCACGAACGGATCGAGCGAATCCGTTGGGTTTCGCCGGCCTTCTGGGGAAAAGAAAAAGCCTGTCCCCAGCGGGCAGGCCTTTTCTTCAACGTTTTCACCTCGTTTTCTTTCTCCCTCATTGCCTCGGCAGCAGCTCTTCAATGCCGTCCGGGCCGCTTTCCATCCGCGCCGGCGACTCGCCGAGCCGCCGAAATCCGTATTTCTCAAGGCGCATGATTTGTTCGTCGGTCAAGTCTGCATATGCGACAACGGACGGCGTGCCAGACGATTTGTAAATCAAATTGCCGGTCACCGGGCATTGAAACGCGTCAGCGACAAATCCTTCCCCATCTTGGATCGTAAACAGCCGAATCGGCATGACGTTCATATCCTTCCCTCTTTCCGTTCATCCTCATTACTTATGACTTCCCCGCCTCCCCCCATTCTATACAAGCCGTTTGCCGACAATGACCAAATCGCGTTCCACGCCGTCCAATTCCGCCACGCGCGGAAAATATCCCCATCGTTCAAATCCGAAGCGGGAGAAAAGCCGCAAACTTGGTTCATTATGCGCAAAAATAAAGCCGAGCAGCGTCTTGATCCCAAGTTCGGGCGCCCGTTCGACCGCCCGCTCGAGCAGCTTCGTCCCAAGCCCCCGGCCGCGGTGCGTTTCGGCGATATAAATGCTTACCTCCGCCGTATGGCGGTACGCCGGGCGGCCGTAAAACGACTGAAAGCTGAGCCAGGCGCAAACCGCGCCGTCGTCCTCGACGACCCAAAGCGGACGATTGTGCGGGTCATGGGCCTCAAACCACGCCCGCCGGCTTTCGACCGACACCGGCTCCAAGTCCGCGGTCACCATCCGGCTTGGGATCGTTTCATTATAAATGCGGACGATGTGCGGCAAATCCGCCGCGGCCGCATCGCGGATCAAACATGATTCCATCTTTCCATCTCCCCTTTTGCAAACAGTCATTTTATTTCCATCAGTGAAAAAAGCGAGAGTATAATGATACATATGTACAAACAAAGAAAGGGGAAAGAGATGAAACGCCAGCTTGTCGTCTATCTTGTGTCGCTCGCCGCGTTTCTCGGCCCGTTTACGCAAACGATTTACACTCCTATTTTACCAGAAGTGCGGGAGGCGTTTGCGACTTCTTCGTTTTTGATCAACTTGACGATTTCCATTTTCACTTTCTTCCTGGCGATGATGCAAATCGTCTATGGCCCGCTCACCGACCGGAAAGGACGGAGGACGGTGCTGCTTGGCGGCATCGTACTTGACCGTGCTGTCCATTTTCTTTTTCTTGATCGCGGCCCAACGATCGCTTTCGCTGCTTGTTTTGGCCATCGCCTTGTTCGGCTTGTTTTTAGGCCTTTCGCTCCCAGTGCAGACGACCGTACTGACGAACGTTTTTCAAGCGAACCGCTCGACAGCGATCGGCGTGTACAACTTTTTCCGCTATATGGGCATGGCGTTCGGACCAATGATCGGCAGCGCGCTGTTTGCCGCTGGAGGGTATCATCTCGTCTACGGAATCGATGATATTCTCTTTTTCGCCTGCGCCTTGCTGTTGACGGTGCGCGTTGCCCGGACGCGCCGCCAATCCGCTGTCTGACAAAACGAAGCCGCTTGCCCGACATGTCGTTCGGCAAGCGGCGGATTTCCCCGTCTTTCGCTCCATCAACGTTTCATCCGATGTCTACGTCCTTGCACCGACTCCCTCTGATTGTCGTCTGAAAAGCCGTCTTGTTCACGAAACAGACGGCGAACAACAACCGTTTTCTTGCGGGCCGCCCGGACGCTTCATGCCGGAAAACGCCTTTACTCGAACCAAGCAACGCAAGAAGGCTCCCGCACTGTCAGCCGGCCTCCCCTTTTCACTCCCGCTCTTCCGTCAATTCCGAAACCGGCACATCCCGGCGCTCATGAAGCCGGCCATCGCGCAAATGGACGGTCGCCGTCTGTTTTTCTTCATCATACCCGTCAATCCATACCGACACGCCGTTGTAATACACCGGGATATCGGCAGGGGAAGAAACGATTTGTTTGACACGGTTCATATCCATGACCACTGTCCCCTTTCTGTGATGTTCCGTTTCCTAGTATGGGAAAAAACAGGAATGTTTATGCAAAAACGGCTCACACTAAAAAAGACAAAAGCAAAAGAGGGGTGGACGATGAGAACAAGGAACGTGCTGTTATCGTATTGGCGCTGGCCGCCCGTGCTTCGTCTGTTTGTCTCGGCAAGCGCGTTGATCGTGCTGTTTGGCGCGCTGATGCGCTTCATTGAACCAGAGACGTTCCGCACGGTGTTCGACGGCGTGTGGTGGGCGATCGTGACGTCGGCGACAATCGGCTACGGCGACATCGTCCCGAAAACGGTCTCCGGAAAACTCGCGGCCATTGGGCTTATCATCCTTGGCACCGGCATCCTCACCGCTTATTTCGCTTCCGTCTCCGCCGCGGCCGCCGCCCGGGAAACCGCCTTTACAAGCGGACAGCTCCGGTATACAGAGCGCGGCCATGCGGTGATCGTCGGCTGGAACGAGCGGGCGCGCGAGGTGCTGCTCCGCCTCGCGCGGCACGACGCCTCCATGCGCTTCGTTCTCATCGACGCCACTGTTCCGTCCCACCCGCTTCTGAACGCGCCGGTTCATTTCATTAAAGGAACGGCAAGCGACGATGCGGTGCTGGAGAAGGCCAATATTCAAGAAGCGCGTTTTTTGCTCATCACCGCCGATCCGCATAAAGCGGAAGCGGAAGCCGATAAAGATACGATTGTCACGCTGCTTGCCGCCAAAAGCCTCAACCCGTCGGTGTACGCCATCGTGGAAATCCTAACGGGCCGAAACGTCCAGAACGCCTTCCGCGCCGGGGCGGATGAGGTGATTCAGACAAACTTGCTGGCGAGTTTCGCCATGGCCGCCAGCCTTCGCTCGCCGGGCGCCGCCAGCGTGTGGGAGACGGCGCTTTACCGCCTGGACGGACAGACGCTCTGCCTTCTCGAGCCAGACGAACAGCAAATCGGCCAGCCATTCGCCGCCGTTCAACAGCAGCTGCTCAAGCAAAACGTGACGCTGCTTGGCGTCATCCATGGAGATCACGGAGCGATTTCCGTTGCACCGGACCGCCCGATTCAACAAAGCGACCGCCTGTTCGCGCTTGCCCCTTAATCGAGCAGGCGGCGCTCCAGTTCTTGGACAAGCGCCTTTCCGACGGAAATGTATCGCTCGGGTACGGTCGCATCCGGGTCTTGCGGCTCGGCAAACTGATTGAATGAGGCGCTGATGTTGCCGACATCGGCGAAATCATCGATGCCCCGTTGGTATTTATGCGCAAGCAAAAACGGCCGCCCAAGCTCCACCGTCGTTCCGTGCGAATCAAGCTGCCCGTCGACCGCCCGAAACGGCACGCGCAAAAACTGATAGCCCGCGTCATCGGCGATTTTGTAGTCGAAATAGCCGTGATCGTAGTCCCACCCGCCGCCGATTGTATATCCCATTGGTTTTAATTGCTCTTCCAAATGGTACAGTTGAAATTGTTTTCCTTCCAAACGCGATGGCATTTCAATCATGCACAATCCCTCCTTTCTTTTATCGTTTCCCGTTCGGCGGGGATTATTTGTCCGCGGCAGCTTCAGACGCTTGGCGAAAAACGGCAGGGAGCAATAAACCCTCGCCCGGGCGTTGTGCGGCCGAACGACCCGGTTCATGTATAACAAAACACCTCTTCCCCCGCAAAAGGGAAGAGGCGCTTTTTCCGTCGTTCCGTCCGCCATTTTGGGCGCGACTCGGGTCGAGCCGCGAGTCATCTCCCCCGAGAAAACAGCGGCTTGGCGATGGAACACGTTGTTATTTCAACCGTTTCTCCAGTTCTTCCTTCAACTGCTCATAGCCTGGTTTGCCGAGGAGGGCGAACATATTCTTTTTGTATGCTTCCACTCCCGGTTGGTCAAATGGATTCACCCCGAGCAAGTAGCCGCTCATGGCGCATGCTTTTTCAAAGAAGTAGACAAGGTAGCCGAACGTATATTCATCGAGCTTCGGCAACGTGATGACCAAGTTCGGCACGCCGCCGTCCGTATGGGCGAGCAGCGTCCCTTCGAACGCTTTTGTGTTGACGAAATCAACCGTTTTTCCCGCCAAATAGTTCAGCCCGTCGAGGTCGTTTTCTTCGGCTTCAATGATCAGCTCATGACGCGGTTCTTCCAGCTTCAACACTGTTTCAAACAAATCGCGGCGCCCTTCTTGAATGTATTGGCCGAGCGAATGCAAATCGGTCGAGAAATCAGCGGAAGCCGGGTAAATGCCTTTTTGATCCTTCCCTTCGCTTTCGCCGAACAGCTGCTTCCACCATTCGGCGAAATAGTGCAGCGCTGGTTCGTAGTTGACGAGCAGCTCGATCGTTTTCCCTTTGTTGTACAAAATGTTGCGGATGGCGGCGTATTGGTAAGCGGCGTTTTCCTCAAGCTCCGAGGAGCTGAAATCGTCACGCGCTTTGGCCGCTCCTTCCATCATGGCGTTAATGTCCGCGCCGCTTGCGGCAATCGGCAGCAACCCGACCGCCGTCAGCACCGAGTAGCGGCCGCCGATGTCATCCGGAATGACAAACGTCTCGTACCCTTCCTCATTGGCGAGCGTCCGAAGCGCGCCGCGCTTGCTGTCCGTCGTCGCGTAAATGCGGCGGCGCGCTTCCTCTTTGCCGTATTTCTCCTCAAGCAGCTTGCGGAAAATGCGGAAGGCGATCGCCGGCTCGGTCGTCGTCCCCGATTTGGAAATGACGTTGATCGAGAAGTCTTTCCCTTCCAAGAAATCGATGACGTCTTTCATATACGTCGAGCTGATGTTGTTGCCGACAAAAATGATTTGCGGCGTTTTCCGCTTTTCTTTTGGCAAGGCGTTGTAAAACGAATGGTGCAGCATCTCGATCGCCGCCCGCGCGCCAAGGTACGAGCCGCCGATGCCGATGACGACAAGAACATCAGAGTCCGATTGGATTTTTTTCGCCGCCTCCTTGATGCGTGCGAATTCTTCTTTGTCATAGTCGACCGGCCAGTCAAGCCAGCCTAAAAAGTCGCTTCCAACACCGGTTTTTTCATGAAGCGAATGATGCGCGACTTTCACGGCATCGCGCAAGTATGTAAGCTCATGTTCGCCAAAAAAGGCGAGCGCTTTGGAATAGTCAAAGCGAATGTGGGTCATCGATTTCCGCCTCCCCTTCAAGAATCATTGCCTTCTTTCACTTTAGCGGAATAAACAAGGGAAATCAAGCAGCCCACCTTTTTGGAAACGGATTCATTTTTCGCCATGTTCGCCGCGCCGATTTCCTTGCGTGACACCTGGAGGGATGGTGATGCAA
>NZ_LDPD01000025.1:22196-27960 GCF_001026865.1 Geobacillus sp. ZGt-1
TTTCAATTAGAGAAACCTTGTGAAGTTCGTCTTCTTTCCTGATGAAACGCCGCCGATTTGGGAACAAAACTCGTTTTTCACCAGCCTTCTAGGGGCTCAGGCTGCTCGCCTCAAGAAACGTAATCAACGTTGTGCTTTTTCCTCATTCGAGAACCATGGATTCGGGCGAGGCGGCTGTTTTTCGCGCCCTCCTCCCTTTCCGCCGTCCTGCGGGATTGGGAGCGCACCCAGGCAAACCAAGAAAATAGGAAAAGCGCCAGCTCAGGCAGATTCCGTCGCCGAGCCGGCGCCATCATCGATTGATTCGCGAAACCGCCGCATCGCCTCATTACAGGGAAGCGCGCAAAATGGCGAGCACATCATCGCGGTTCAATGTTTTGAAACGGCCGAACTCGCCAAACGCCATCGCTTTATCGGCCATCAGCTCCAAGTTTTCCTCGCCGATGCCATAGTCCGCAAGCCGCGACGGCGCCCCGAGGCTCGACCAGAACTCGCGCAGCCGCTCGATGCCTTCAAGCGCCACATCCCGCTCCGATTTGCCCGCCGGATCGACATCAAAGACGCGCACCGCGAGCTGGGCGAAACGGCTGACATTTTCATCGAGCACATGCTTCATCCAGTTCGGGAACAAAATCGCCAATCCCCCGGCGTGCGGGATGTCATACACGGCGGAAACGGCATGCTCAATATTGTGCGTCGCCCAGTCGCCGCGGACGCCCATTTGCAAGAAGCCGTTTAAGGCGATTGTGCCCGAGTACATGATCGTCTCGCGCAGCTCGTAGTTTTCCAAATCGTTGATCAGTTTGGGCGCCGTTTCGATCACGGTTTTCAACACCGCTTCACACATCCGGTCTTGCAACGGCGTGTTCGGCGTATGGTGGAAATATTGCTCAAACACATGCGACATCATATCGACAATGCCGTAAACCGTATGGTCTTTCGGAACGGTCATCGTATACGTCGGATCCAAAATCGAAAATTGCGGGAACGTAAACGGGCTGCCCCAGCCGTATTTTTCTTTCGTCTCCCAGTTTGTGATCACCGAACCAGAATTCATCTCCGACCCGGTCGCCGCCAGCGTCAAGACGACGCCAAACGGCAGGGCGCCGGTGACGGGCGCTTTTTTCGTGATAAACTCCCACGGATCGCCATCGAATTTCGCCCCGGCGGCGATCGCTTTCGTGCAGTCGATGACGCTGCCGCCGCCAACCGCCAGCAAAAATTCGACGCCTTCCCGCTTGCAAATGTCCACCCCTTTTCTTACGGTCGAGACGCGCGGGTTCGGTTCGACGCCTGGCAGTTCGATGACCTCGGCGCCAATATTCCCCAATATCTTCATGACTTCCTCATACAATCCGTTTCGTTTGATGCTGCCGCCGCCATACACGAGCAGCACTTTCTTGCCGTAGCGCGGCACTTCTTCTTTGAGCCGTTCGAGCTGCCCTTTTCCGAAAATCAGTTTCGTCGGGTTGCGGAAAATAAACTCTTGCATATGGATGCCCTCCTTTTCCTGAATCTATTATGGCAGCGCCTGCCACCGGTTGTAAAGCCAACTGCTTTGGCGGCAAACGATGCATATTTTTCACGACTGCGATTCATCCTATAAGTTGAAAAGAAATTTTCCAAAGGAGGCAAACAAGATGGGAGCATTGCAGCGCATTGCGCTATTGTTGACCATTATCGGCGCCATTAACTGGGGACTGATCGGCTTTTTCCAATTTGACTTAGTCGCCGCCATTTTCGGCGGCCAAGACTCCGTTTGGTCGCGCATCATCTACAGCTTGGTCGGCATCGCCGGCTTGATCAACTTGGCGCTTTTATTTAAACCGGCCGAAGAACTTGGGCGCACCGAGCCAAAGACATCGCGCACATAATGAAACACAAAGGGACACGCACCGCTTGGCGGTGGGTGTCTTCTTTTTGCGCCTCTCCCGGCCCAAAAGCGTCATGGACTCTCGCCGCTTGGCGGCAGGGTTCTTATGGTTTCGGTCCATTTTCTTTCTTGGACTGCTCAATCCATTCGCGCAGTTTTTCCTTCAACGGGCGAAACCCCGACTTGAGCGGCATTTTCATGCGCATATNGCGTTTTTCCTTTTCCCCGGCGGGTTCAAGCGCCTTTAGGGACAGGCTCGCCCTCCTCGCCTTTCGATCGACGTCCAACACCTTGACCGTCACTTCATCCCCGACATGGACGTAATCGCGCACATCTTTCACAAATTGATGGGAAATTTCAGAAATATGGATCAACCCTTGCATGCCGTCCTCAAGCTGGACGAACGCGCCATACGGCTGAATGCCCGTCACCTTCCCTTTCACGATCGCTCCTCGTTTGATCGTTGACAAGCGAAACACTCCTATTGATGAATTTCGTCTATGTTTCTGTATTATAACATAGACCGACAGCAAACCCCAAAAAAAGATGTCCCGCCGACGGCGGAACATCCCCAGTTACAGGCGCGCCAAAAACCGTTTCATTCGCTTAATGGCTTCTTGCAGCTGTTCGAGCGATGAAGCGTATGAACAGCGGATATAGCCTTCCCCGCTTTGGCCGAAGACGTTGCCGGGGACGACCGCTACTTTTTCTTCGATGAGCAGCCGCTCAGCAAACTGCTCCGACGTCAAACCGGTCGGCTTGATGGACGGGAAGGCGTAAAACGCGCCGCCTGGCAAATGGCACGGCAGCCCGATTTCATTGAGCGAGGCGACGAAATAGTTGCGCCGCCGCCGGTAGCTGTTGCGCATCTCGGCGACATCGCGCTCTCCGCTGCGAAGCGCCTCAAGCGCCCCATATTGCGCCATCGTCGGCGCGCACATCATGGCATACTGATGGATTTTCAACATCGCCTGCAAAATCTCGTCAGGCGCTGCCGCAAACCCGAGCCGCCATCCGGTCATCGCAAACCCTTTGGAAAAACCGGAAATCAAAATCGTCCGCTCGCGCATGCCGCTAACAGCGGCCATGCTCGTGTACTCTCCTTCATACGTCAGCTCGGCGTAAATTTCATCGGCAATGACGAGCAAGTCGTGCGCCTCAGCCAGACGGGCGATCGCTTCAAGCTCCGTGCGGCTCTGCACCGTTCCGGTCGGGTTGTTCGGCGAGCAGATGATGACCGCCTTCGTCCGCTCGGTGATCGCCCGTTCAAGGTGCACCGGATTGAGCTGAAACTTGTCTTCGCCAGACGTGTGAACGGCCACCGGTTTCCCGCCCGCGAGCACGACAAGGGGCTCGTAGGCGACAAAACTCGGTTCGACGATGATCACTTCATCGCCCGGGTTGATGATCGCCCTAAGCGCCAAGTCGATGGCCTGGCTCGCCCCGACCGTCACTAAAATTTCTGTCTCCGGACAGTAGTCGACATGAAACTTGCGGCGCAAATAAGCGGCGATTTCTTGGCGGAGCTCCAAGAGCCCGGCGTTGGCCGTATACGACGTATAGCCTTGCTCGAGCGACAAAATGCTCGCTTCGCGAATGCTCCAGGACGTGACAAAATCCGGCTCGCCGACGCCGAGCGAAATGACGCCGTCCATGCTGGAAGCAAGGTCGAAAAAGCGGCGGATGCCGGATGGCTTCAAGCCCGCAACCGTCTTGGACACGTACGTTTTTCTCGTTTGCGGCTTCATGGCGACACCACGATGCGGCGATCTTGATCTCCTTGGTCAAAGACGATGCCATCGTGTTTGTATTTTTTCAAAATGAAATGGGTCGTCGTTGAAATGACAGAATCGAGCGTCGACAGTTTTTCCGATACAAATTGGGCGATTTCCGCCATCGAACGCCCTTCGATCACGACCGATAAGTCGTAGGCGCCGGACATTAAGTACACCGATTTCACTTCCGGGAATCGGTAAATGCGTTCCGCCACCTCGTCAAAGCCGACGCCGCGCTTCGGGGTCACCTTGACGTCGATCATCGCCGTCACCCCTTCGCGTCCGTCCGCCTTCCGCCAGTCAATGAGCGCCGTATATTGCACGATCACTTTCGCCTCTTCTAACTTTTTGACGAGCGCTTCCGTTTCTTCGACCGGCAAATCGATCATCTTCGCCAGCACATCGATCGGCGTTCGTGCATCTTTTTCTAATATTTCGATAATTTCCAGCTCTTTTTCGCTCAATTTCACGCAGCATCCCTCCATTTCATCAGTCGGTTTCGCCAAGCCGGCTCCCTGTCGTCATCACGGGAGCGGACAGGACGCCGCTTGCTTTAATTCAAGCAGCCGGCGGGCGAGTTTTAGGCAGTCGGGAAAAGGAATCGGCTCGTCAAAGGCGAATTCATATATGGACTGAATGCGGGCGGCCAACGTGCGGGCGTCTTCCGTCTCATACACCGCCTGGAGCACGCTGGCCGCCTCGACGTCGTAGGCGTCTTTTCCAAGGCCAAACGGGTCCCAGGCGCCGATCCATTCAAGAAGAAGCCGATTCAACTGTCGTCCGTCCATGCCGCCGCCATCCACCTTTCTTGATGCTATGATATAACCCATTATAAGCCATCGATTCGAAAAAAAGAAGGGAGAAGATGCAACAATGTTTCCATTCGATGAAGGGAAAGGACCGCATCGTTCGCGTGCTGAGAAAGGAGAAGGCGCGATCATGTTTCCGTTCGACCGCGTCATCGACCGCCGGGGCACGCTGTCGGTGAAATGGGATGACGTTCATCGCGTGTTCGGCCGCGAAGACGTATGGCCGATGTGGGTCGCCGACATGGATTTTCCCGCACCGAAAGAAGTGCAAGAAGCGCTGCGGCAACGGGTGGAGCACGGCGTGTTCGGCTACACTGTCATTCCCGATTCACTCAAAGAAGCGGTGTGCCAATGGCTTGAACGCCGTCATGACTGGACGATCGATCCGTCTTGGCTCGTGTTTGCCCACGGCGTCGTGCCGGCGGTCGCCGCCGCCATCGAAGCGTTTTCCGAACCAGGGGATCGCATCATCGTTTTTTCCCCGGTCTACCGGCCGCTGTTTGATCTCGTCCGCCGCCATGACCGCACGCTTCTGTTCAGTCCGCTGCGCCTTGAGGAAGACAACTATGCGATCGACTGGGACGACTTGGAGCGAAAGCTGCCCGATGCCAAACTTCTCATCCTTTGCCATCCGCACAACCCGGGAGGCAAATCATGGACAAAAGAAGAACTCGAACGGCTGGGAGAACTTTGCCTTAAGCACGGCGTCTTCGTCCTTTCCGACGAAATCCACGCCGATTTGACGCTCCCGCCAGCCAAACACACGCCGTTTGCCTCCCTCCACCCAGAGCTGGCCGCGCAAAGCGCCACGTTCCGCGCGCCGACGAAAACGTTCAACCTCGCCGGTTTGCAGGCAGCGGAAGTCATCCTTCCCGACGAATCGCGGCGCCGGGCGTTCCGCCGCGTCCAGCAGCGGCACGGCTTTTTTACGCTGAATGCGTTCGCCATCGTCGGAGCGGAAGCGGCCTACCGCCATGGCGGACCGTGGCTTGACGCCTTGCTTGATTACTTGCGGCAAAACATCGACATGACGGTTGCCTATTTAGCGGAACACTTGCCGCCGCTTCGCCCCGTCCGGCCGCAGGCGACGTATCTTGTCTGGATCGACTGCCGCGGCCTTGGCCTTTCCGAGGCGGAGCTGAAGCGTCGGCTCCTTGAAACAGGAAAACTCGCCGTCGAGTTCGGCAGCAAATTCGGCCAGGAAGGCGTCGGCTTCATCCGTTTGAATATCGCCTGCCCGCGCCCGACGCTGGAGGAAGGGCTGCGGCGGCTGGCGACGGCGCTGCGCTATATAGATGCAATTTAAA
>NZ_LDPD01000025.1:28157-33709 GCF_001026865.1 Geobacillus sp. ZGt-1
TTAAACGATTTCGTTGCATCCTATATAGCTTTGCACCAAAGAAGAGCGGCCAAGCGGATGGCGAAAGGGAAAAGAAGCAGCGCCGGACCCGTTGCTCCGTTCCGCCATCCATGTGCAGCAGAAGCTGTGCAACCGTCACTTTCTCGCATTTGCCATGCGAAGCGTTGCCCCGGCAACGTGAAACAGGGGCCCGCGCGCGAGCCCCTGTTTCACGACGACTTGATTTCCCCGCAGGCGATCCGTCCGCCGGCGTCTCCCGCCGGCTGGGTCATGCCGTCGTCTTTCTTGGCGTGAATGACGATCGATGTTCCGTCTTTCGTAAGCAGCGAGCCTTTCTCTCCTTCTTTCAGCGTCACATTGGGCGCCTTCAACTCGACGTTGACCGTGCCGTCATCCTTCACAATAATGTTCGGCAAATCGCCGGCATGCGCCCCCTCCGGGTGGAGAAGGCCGTGCTTTTTCCCGTCCGGATTGTAATGACCGCCGGCCGATTGGAAATCGGGCGGTTTGCAGCTTCCGTTTTCATGGATGTGAATGGCGTGCTCTCCCGGCGGGAGGCCTTCCAAGTCAAGCTTCAGCCGCACCCCTTCCGCCTGTTCAGTCAACTCGATCGTACCGATCGAATCGCCATCCGCATTGATCATCTCCACCGTCCGGCTCGTTCCATTCTCTTGGCCGCAGCCGGACAACACGAGCGCTGCCGCCAGCACCACACCGTACGTTTTTCGCAAGACGAACCACCCTCCAGCATCACTTGTTATCCGCCAGTATTGCCGGAGGGGGGCTCGTTTATACTCCGGGCGGCTCCTTCCGTTCCTCTCGTTTTCCAAGCAGCTGTTCTTCGAGCCGCTTCGCTTCCTTCTCCTGCCGCCGGGAGATGATGATGATGAGCCGCATCGTGAACACCGCCATCAAGAAGAAGACAGCAAACGAAATGGCTGCGGGAATGTATTCACGTTTGTCTTCTGGAAAGTACAAAAATAAATTCAGCACCGATGGCCACATAAGGAAACAACCTTTCTGCCTAAAAAATCGTCCACTTTCTATTATAACATAAAAAAGCCGCCGCCAACGCAGCCGGCTATAAAGCGAATTTTTTTCGCAGCTGGGTCAAATCAATCCGTTCTCCAATCGTCGGCGGCTTTGTCTTCGCCAAATATTTTTTGTCGTTTTCCACCAGCCGGAAAATCGTATACGCGGTGAACGCATCATCGAGCGCGCAATGGGCTTTTCCAACCGCCTCATTGCCGTACTCTTGCACCGCCTTGCGCAGCGCGGTTTGGTTTTTGTTGCCGAAAAACCGCTTATACTCCATGGCTAAATCACGATGCTCGCCCGTGAATGGGAATTCCACTTGCGCCGATTGGCAGTTTTCCCGGAGCACTTTCATATCCATGCTCCCCCACGTCATCACTGTCGTCGGGCGTTCGCGGTCATATTGCCGAAGCAAGGAAACCAGCTCATAAAAACTCATTCCGCGGTCGATTTGTTCTTGGGTGATGTTGAGAAACGACTTGCACCGTTCCGTGAGCTGCGGAAAGCGGAGCGGCTTCACATAGGAAGAAAATTGGCCGATGATCTGATCGTCAACAACCGCGACAAGGCCGACTTCAATAATTTCCGGGCAAAACCCGTTCGGGTTTGTTTTCGTCTCCGGCATCGTAAATTCAAAATCGAGAAACAAATATTGCGGGCTGTCCATCGTCGCTTCCCCCCTTTCCGGCACGCTGTTGCCGTCCGTCTTACTATTATTATATCACGCAGAAGCGATTGTTTATTTCTTTTTTCAGAAAATGGCGAAAAAGAGGCGGATGCCGTAGGAATCAACGAAAGCCTTGGCGAAAAAGAAGAAGGGCGGATGGACGCTTCCCATTCAAGCCAATCGTTTTTTCTCCCCCACCCTTTATAAGATCCGCGAAAAACAACCATTTCCCCTAAACCGATGGTTCTTGAGTGAAGAGAAGAGCAGCATTTATAAGGTTGATGCATTGAAGAAATGCTATGGTTGAGCCGCATTTCCTGTTAAATCACCAGCCTTCTATGATATGATCAAGAAAAAGGAGGGTGGATGGGATGAAAAATGTCGTGATTCATCAGATTGTTACATGGATTTTCACCGAAGACCAACTGCGGGCGTATTGGAAAAAACAGAAGAAGANCCTTCCGTTCAGCGGGCTGACGGACCGCCAGTACATGAAACTGGCTGAAGAAATGCTTGAACATTCCTCGCACAGCCAACTTGAGCAGCATGTGCTCGGCGGCCGCTGGCGCACAAAAGATGAAGCGGAAGGAAACGTGATCGCGGAAGACGAATCGCGCGACGACATCCATGTCGAGATCATTGACACCAATGCTCCAGCCGAACCGAGGCGGCGGATGTTGATGGATCGGGTGCGCGAAATCCCTTGTCCGCATTGTTCATTTACGTTTTATGTTCGTGAAGCCGCCAGCGAGCGCAGTGATTGGACATGCCCGGCGTGCGGGAGCGGTTTTCACAACATGACGACATAACTGGAAAGGGAGGAGTACGAATGGATCATTCTGCCGCACACGTGTCAAATCTTCAATATTATTTTGCCATTGCCGTTTTCTTGGTTGTATACGCGATCATCATTTCTGAAAAAATCCACCGCGCGGTCATCGCCTTGCTCGGGGCGGCGCTCATGGTCATCTTCGGCATCGTTGACATCGAAAAAGCGTTCACCCACCATATTGAGTGGGGAACGATCACGCTGCTGATCGGAATGATGATCTTGGTCGGCATTACGAGCAAGTCCGGCTTTTTTCAATACATGGCCATTAAAGCAGCGAAACTCGCCAAAGGCCGCCCGGTCCGCATTTTGGTGATGCTTTCACTGTTGACCGGGCTGTTGTCGGCGTTTTTGGACAACGTGACCACCGTGCTGCTTGTCGTGCCGGTGACGTTTTCAATTACACGGATGCTCCAAGTCAACCCCGTTCCCTATTTGATTTCTGAAGTGCTCTTATCCAATATCGGCGGCACGGCGACATTGATCGGCGACCCGCCGAACATTATGATCGGCTCGGCGAACAAGCATCTCGATTTCAACGCTTTCTTGTTCAACTTGACGCCAATCGTCATCGTCATCGCCATTGTGACGGTCGCGCTGCTCGCATTCGTTTACCGCAAGCAGCTGAAAACCGATCCTGCGTTGATTCAAAAGCTGATAGAGCTTCGCGACGCCGATTATATTCAAGATGCGAAGCTGATGCGCAAATCGGTCGCCGTGCTCGGGCTGACCATCCTTGGCTTTATTTTTCATTCGGTCATTCATGTCGATGCGGCCGTCATCGCCATGACCGGAGCGGTCGTGCTCATGCTCATCGCCGTGCCGGAGCACGAACTGGAGGATGTCTTTCATTCGATCGAATGGGGCACGATTTTCTTTTTCGCCGGTCTGTTCGTCTTGGTCGGTGGGCTCGTTGACATCGGCCTGATCAAATCATTGGCCGAAAAAACGCTCGATGTCACTGGCGGCGATATTTCCACGGCCGCTTATTTCATCCTTTGGCTGTCCGGCGTCGCCTCAGCGACGATCGACAACATCCCGTTCGTCGCCACGATGATCCCGCTCATTCAAGATATGGCAGTCGGCATGGGACTGTCTCCAGACGCCCCGCAGATTGACGTGCTGTGGTGGGCCTTGTCTCTTGGCGCCTGCCTCGGCGGAAACGGGACGCTCATCGGCGCCTCGGCGAATGTGATTGTCGCCGGCATGGCCTCGCGCGAAGGGCATGGCTTTACGTACGTTGATTTTTTGAAAATCGGCGCGCCGCTCACGCTCATTGCCTTGCTCCTGTCGCATGCCTATTTATGGCTGCGCTATTTATAGCGTCCCGCCTGCGCAATGCATAAAGAAGGAGCGAAATCGCCGTTTGGCTTCGCTCCTTTTTGGCTGTTTGCACATATCGTAATATCGGATTCCATTTCCGGAAAGGAGGCGCAAGCAGCCATGTTCACCCCGTTCCCGCGGATGCCGGCCGGCCCGTACCCTCCGATCGACCCGGCGCTCTTTTCCCAGTCCGCCGCCACGGCGCAGACGCTGATGAACGATGCTGCCACCGTTTTGAAAAAACTGGCCGAATCCCGTTCGTTTGCGGCCTCGGTCATGTCGGCCGCCCAAGAAGGAAAAACGGATGAAGTGAAGCGCCTCATCCGCTCGCTTGGCATCCGCTCGAAAACCGATGTGTATTTCAATCCCGACGGCATCCGCCTGACGTTGTCGCCGCCGCCTGGCGCGTTTCCGTGCTGCCAGCTCGTCATCGGCTTGCGTTGGAACGTGTTTCCGCCTTTTAGGTGAGTCTCGTCTTTCACCCTGATCGTTTTGGAATCTTTTCCATTCACCGCTTCGATCGAGGCGGGCGCCGCTTCCAGACCATGCATGGCGCTGGAAGCGGTGTTGTCGTTTGCGCCCTGTCCCGCCAGACAAAGCGGGTAGACAACCCCTTTCACACAAAAACGGTTCTTGATCCGGCCGCCGACTTTAGTGAACCAAAAAAGCCGTCGTCTCATCACCGTCCAGCACCAACGCCTCAACGAACTTGCCCGGACATCGTCTCCCGACGGCTCCTTCCGTTCACACTGCGCATCCGATTACGTACGTCGATAGATGATATCACCGACAATGATCGTGATCAAAGAAATCAACATCGTCAGCTTGACCGCCTTGTAGTCTAAAAAGCGCAGCACTTGTTCTTCAAACATGTAGACGAAAAAGAAAATAACCATCAGCACGGCAACAAACAAGACAAACCTTTTTTTCGATTCATGGAAACCGGTTCTCCTTCATCAAAATGCATCCAACATTCAGGCTTTCTCTACATTTTTCTTATTAGAACGGAACAAACAGACGAATAGCGGAATGACGTGAACAAGCAGCGAAAGGCCGATAAACGTTGTGGGAATCCCGAGGTTGTAAAGATATCGAATGCTTTCATTCTTCTCAATCAGCCAATATCCAAGGCCAACAGAAACGGCAGACATGCAAAGAACACTAAAGAGGATTTGTCGAATCGATCGGCAGATGATCGTCAGGCAAACGACGACCAACAAATAGAGAGTCCAAAAGACATAATCCGGATATTCGTCCTTTTTCATGTTTATGCTTTGATAATAGTTAATCAGGAATAATGACGGGGAGAAGAACAAGGTAAACAGTATAAACTTTATTCTCTTGGTCATAAAGATTCTCCTTGGTGCTCCGTCATTTGAATCCGCCACATCCATTTTATTCGCCTTCGGTTAGGCAGGATGACTTGAACCTTTTGCATAATCGCTACTTTTGAATATGGTTTTTAATCTCATTTAGCAATTTCATGATTTCCTCATTTTGTTGTGTCATTCTTTTTAAATCTTTGGTTGCAAAAAGAACATAGTAAACCACGAAAACGAACAAACCGATCAAAAACAATACAATCAAAACGATCTCTAACAAATTGAGTTCACCCTTTATTTATTCTGAAAAGAGTAAATCCTCCAGGTAATTATTATATTTTATGGTCTGTTTGGGTTTTTCATAGAACTTTTGACG
>NZ_LDPD01000025.1:36443-37690 GCF_001026865.1 Geobacillus sp. ZGt-1
AAAAGGAACTTTATTACCATATCAAAAATAGGTATTTATTCATAAAAATCAATAAATTCATTTTCTTCTCTTTTCATGCCGAAAAACCCATTGAAAAACGAGCACGACATTCGAGCCGGCAGCATTTTATCAGAACGACAAGACCACTCTAAGGGAACTCGATGGGGAGGCGGCCATCTTTTTTCGCTCGATCCTCCGGCTTTTTCGAGGCGCGAATCGGTCCAAGACGTTTTTCTTTCCTGTCGATCCGCACCCCTTCTTTTACGCATTGCCGTTTTCATCCGTCGGCTGCCGAGCCCCGATTTCCGCCGGGGTGCGCAAATCGTAGCCGTCGTCGTGTTTGCTTGTATGGATGATGTCTTCGTTCGCCCCCATTTTGCTCGCCCGCTTCAGTTCCTCATCCGGCACGAACCGATCCATTGACAAGACCTCCTTTCACGCTCCTCGCCGCGTTGTCCGCATGAAGCGCTCGAGGAGTCGTTTTTCTTATCATCCCCCCAAGCCGCTTTATCATCCGCCGAAAAAAAGAGGATTGACAGCCTAGCGGTTGTTCGGTACGATTTTGTTAACGGACAAAAAAAGGGGGTTTACATATGGAAGGACGGACTTCACTTCGACCGATTGACATGACGCTCGCCGCCATGTTCGTCGCCTTGATGGCGATCGGGGCGAACATTACGTCGTGGGCGCCGTTTCTTGTCGTCGGCGGTGTTCCCATTACGCTGCAGACGTTTTTCTGCGTCTTGGCCGGAGCGGTGCTCGGGCGGCGGCTCGGTGCGGTGGCGATGATTGTGTACATGCTCGTCGGCCTCGCCGGCGTGCCGGTGTTTGCCAAATTCAACGGCGGACTGTCGATGATTTTCCAACCGACATTTGGCTTCATTCTTTCGTTTATCGTTGCCGCTTATGCGACCGGATGGGTCATCAACCGCGGCCCGCAGCCGGCGTCAAAAGCTCGTTTCGTCACCGCCGCACTCGTTGGCATGGTCATCAACTATGTCATCGGCACGAACTGGATGTACATGGCGTACAAACTATGGGCGGAAGCGCCGGAAGGGCTTTCGTACGGCATGGTGTGGGGCTGGATGCTTGCCCCGCTGCCGAAAGACATTTTGTTGTCGATCGTCGCCGGCTTGATCGCCCCAAGGATTTGCCGGGCGATCGGACGCTCCTCCGCCGCGGACCGTTCGGCGGCCTAAACACGAAAAGAGTCTGACCCAAAAGGGAAATTTTCCTTAAACAAAACA
>NZ_LDPD01000025.1:37707-44200 GCF_001026865.1 Geobacillus sp. ZGt-1
TAAGAAAGGGTGTCCCGATCTGTTGGGACACCCTCTTTCATTCGTTAGAAAAATAAACGGAGAACCTGGTACACAAACCCAGCAATCAACGCTGACACTGGCAAGGTGATGATCCATGTCAGCACAATGCGGCGAGCGACGCCCCATTTGACGCCTTTCACCCGTTGGGCGGCGCCGACCCCCATGATGGCCGAGGAAATGACGTGCGTCGTGCTGACTGGCAAGTGGAACATCGTCGCTGAAAGAATGACGAGTGCGGACGACAAATCAGCCGCCGCTCCGTTGATCGGACGAATTTTCATAATTTTTCCACCGACCGTTTTAATGATCTTCCACCCACCAACAGCCGTTCCCAATCCCATGGCCAAGGCGGCAGAAATGCGCACCCATTCAGGAATGTCGGTCGTCGCGTGGTATCCTCCGGCGATTAACGCCATCGTAATGATCCCCATCGCTTTTTGAGCGTCGTTTGTTCCGTGCGTATACGCCTGAAACGCCGCGGTCACAATTTGAAACATCCGAAAGCCCCTCGTCGTGCTGTATAAGTTGGCGTTTTTAAAGATAAAACGAAAAATGCTCATAATGATAAAGCCGACCCCTAACGCCAAAAACGGGGAAAGAATCAGCGATTGTAAAATTTTCAAAAACCCGCCGTAATTCAAAATCCCAACCCCAGCCGCGGAAATCGCCGCTCCGGCGACCGAACCGATGATCGCGTGCGAAGAGCTGCTCGGAATGCCGTAATACCACGTGATCAAATTCCAGGCAATGGCTGATGTCAACGCTGCTAAAATAATGAGTGGTCCATTTTCTAGCGCAAACGGGTCGACAATGTCTTTCGTAATCGTTTTTGCGACGCCGGTAAAGGTGAGCGCGCCGATAAAGTTCATCGTCGCAGCCAAAATAATGGCTTGACGCGGCGTGAGCGCCCTTGTCGACACCGATGTGGCAATGGCGTTGGCCGTATCGTGAAAGCCGTTGATAAAGTCAAACGCCAATGCGAAAATGACGATGCAGATCGTTAAAATCAGGATCGTATCCATAAACACAGCGTCCCCTTTTTATGCGTTGCGCATGATAATCGTCTCTAACGTATTGGCGACATCTTCACAACTGTCGGCAATCTCTTCCAACATTTCGTAAAGCTCTTTGTATTGAATGATTTTAATCGGGTCTTTTTGCGTCACAAACAAGTTTTTGATCGACGCGCGCAAAATTTCGTCGCACTTCGTTTCATAGTCCTTGATTTTAATGGCATGTTGGCGCATATCGAGCAATTTTTTGTTCGCAAGCAGTTCGAGGGCGTGAACAATTTCAATCGTGCTTTGATAAATATAGTCAAAAAACTTCGCCATATGTTCATCGATGTCCGTGAACGAAAACATTTCAAACCGCGCTGAACATTGCTCAAATCCGTCAAGCACATCGTCCATTTTCATCGCCAACTGGTGGATGTCTTCCCGCTCGATCGGCGTAATGAACGTTTTGTTCAATTGGACGACCAGTTCATGGATGAATGAATCGCCCTTTCGTTCGTACTCTTTCATGACGCGGGCAAATTCTTTCAAGTCGCTTACGCTTTGAATTTTATACTCGACAAAATATTGCGCCGCTTCCTTCACATTTTCCGAAATCGTAAACAACATGTCGAAGAAAACGTCTTTTTTCGGTGAAAAAATCATATCGGACACCCTCCATTTGCGAAATCAAAATCACCGCTACTTATTGTAACAATTTACACATCATTTACAATAAGACAACAAAAAACTTTACATGAAATTTACACTACATTTACATTCTGTTCGCTTTTCCTGCTATGTACTATAGTAGCGTGCCAAACAAAAGCCGAAGCTATGCACGTCCGCTTCGGCTCGTTCGCTGCCGGCATACCCCGCCCTCACACTGGGCGCCTCTGCGCCAAGGCAGCGCCTGTCGATCAGCCTGCCGGCGTTCGTTTTATTCAAACCGCTCGACAAACGCGGTGAGCGTGCGCACCATCACGCCTGTCGCCCCAGCCGGACCGAGGTCGCCGTCTTTCTTTGTGGCGGCCGTGCCGGCGATATCCAAATGCACCCACGGCGTATCTTCCGCAAATTCGCCGATGAACGCCCCGCCCATAATGGCGTGTCCTTCCCGCCCCGGAGAATTGTTCAAGTCGGCGATTTTGCTGCTTCGCACCCGCTCGCGGTCGTTTTCTGTAATGGGCAGCCGCCAAATGAACTCCCCGGTTTCCATCGACGCTTCAAGCAATTGCTCAAACAGCTCCTCATTGTTCGTCATCGCGCCCGTTTTGTCCGTGCCCAAGGCGACGATCACTCCGCCCGTCAACGTAGCGACATCGATGATATAGCTGGCGCCGTGCTGTTTCGCATAGGTCACCGCATCGGCCAAAATGAGCCGTCCTTCCGCATCCGTGTTTTTCACTTCAATCGTTTTTCCGGACAGCGACGTAATGACATCGTCCGGCTTGAACGCCTCGCCGCTGATCATATTGTCGGTCGCCGGAATGACGGCGAGCACGTTTTGTTCCGGCCGCAGTTCGCCGATCGCTTCCATCGCCCCGAGCACCGCCGCCGCGCCGGCCATATCGGTTTTCATGTCGACCATGCTGTCGCGCGGCTTCAAACAATAGCCGCCCGTATCGAACGTCACCCCTTTGCCGACGAGGGCGATCACGTCTTCCCACTCGTCTTTTCCTTGGTATTTTAAGACGATCAGTTTGGGCGGCTGTTTCGAGCCTTGATTGACGGCCAAAAGCGCTCCCATGCCGAGCCGCTCCATGTCTTCTTTCTCCAAAACTTCATAGTCAAAATCGTATCGGTTCGCGAGCTTCACGGCATAATCAGCCAAATCCGACGCCGTCAGCAAATTCCCCGGCGTATTGACAAGCGTGCGCGCCGAATTCGTCGCCTTCCCGTATACCGAGCCGACAAACAAGCTCGCTTCAATTTCCGCCGCTTCGGCCGCCGTGTAGACGATGAGCGATTCGAGCTAGTAGTCCGGTTCTAACTTTTTCTGCTTATACCCAGGGAATTCATACGTCGCCAAATGATAGGCTTCCGCCAAGGCGTGCGCCGCTTCGTTTCCATCGACGGCCTCGGTCGTAAACGTGTCCAGCGCGACCGCCGCTTTCGTCCGCTTCGCCTGCTTCAACGCGCGAAACAGCTTGCCGAACACCTCGCGCAGCCGCTCAAACGTCAACTCTTCTTTTTTGCCGAGACCGACGAAATACAGCCGCTTCGCCCCCATCGGCAAAAATGGATGAACGGTGGCGATGCGCCCCCGTTTCGCGGAAATATCGCCTTCTTTCTGCAGTTCCGACAGCCGTCCGCCAAGACGGGCATCGTATTCGCCGGCAAGGCCGCTCCATGAATTCGCCCCTTCAAACAAACCGACGACAAGCGCTTCATCCCGTTCCTTTGCCGACGGCAAAGGTTTTACCGTAAACATCGTCTCATCCCTTTCCATGTTGATTCATTCCCACCTTCATTATAGCGAAGCAAAGCGATTCTTTCGACTATCTAACTTTTCTCTCCTTGCGTTCATGCAAAAAAATCAGCTGAAACGGACAGGAAATCACGCAGGGCAAGGCGAATCCGTAATCATCACGACGATTTAGAAAGGACCGACGCTGATGAGAATCGTTTCCCTTTGTCCAAGCAACACCGAACTGCTCGCCTATCTCGGCCGCCTCGACGATGTCGCCGCCGTCGACGATTCGTCCGACTGGCCGCCGGAAGTGAAGCAGCTGCCGAAAGTCGGGCCGGATCTGCGCATTGATATGGATCAAGTCGAGGCGCTCAAACCGGATCTCGTCGTCGCATCCCTAAGCGTGCCCGGCATGGAGCGCAACGTCGAGGAGCTCAAACGGCGCGGGCTCCCGCATCTCGTGCTGGCGCCGAATTCGCTCGATGACATTGCCAACGACCTTCTTCGGCTTGGCGAGGCGCTTGGTGAAACGAAAAAAGCGGCCGAACTCGTCCGCCGCTATCATGACGTGCTTGATTGGCATCGCGAGCGGGCCGCATCGGCTGAACCGTCCCGCCTTTATTGGGAATGGTGGCCGCGGCCGATCTTCACACCGGGCGGCGCCAACTGGCTGAGCGAACTAAGTGAGCTCGCCGGCGGGCGCAACATTTTCTCCGACATCCCGCAAGCGAGCGTTCAAACGGAATGGGACGACGTTCTCGCCCGCAATCCGTCGCACATCTTGCTCGTTTGGGTCGGCGTGCAGACAAAAAAAATGAACCGAAAAGCGGTCACAACTCGTCCGAACGCCGAACAGATCGAAGCAGTCCGCACCGGAAACATCTATGTTTTGGAAGAAGCGCTCTATTGCCGTCCGTCTCCGCGCCTCTTGGTCGGATTAAAAAAATTGGCGCCGCTTTTGCATCCGGCGCTGTTTCCTCCCGCTGACGACAGCGATCCGCTCCTTGGCGGCTGACGGGCGGGAGCCCTCCTTTAACTTTTCGATTCCAAATATTGCTGCCGGAACACTTGCATCGTTTCATCTTCGTTCAGCCGCTTCAACTCTTCTTCTGACAGCTTGCCGTCCCCTTTTTGGATAATGTAAACTTGCACTTTCCTTTTTCCCCAATATTTATAGACATCTTCTACGGTTTCGTAATATAAATCAAGACGATGGCCTTTGATCGCCCCGCCTTTGTCGGCGACGACGCCGAACCCGTATCCGGGGATGAACAAAATCGTGCCGATCGGAAAGATCGATAAATCGGCAGCAATCGTCGAATAAAGGTCGCGCTTAACGCGGACGCCGGAGTACGTGATGCCATACTCAGGGTGATCGGGCGTTTTCCCGGTCGATTCAATGCCGGCTGTATAGCCGGTGGCGACCACTTCAACGGAAGGATATTTTGACCAGTCAAAATGATCCTCAAGCCGCAAAACGGAGCGGCCCCCGTTTTTCGCGAGCTCTTTCATTCCCCAAACGGGCTGATGATCCATCGATAAAGCGCTCGGAAAGGGATGGAGAACCGTCTTCGCGTCAACCCCGGAAACGGACTCGAATGTCGCAAAGAGCGCCGCCAAAAACAGCAGCGTCATCGCGGTTCGGCGCACGAACTGCCTAAACCCATTCAATGCTCTCAACTCCTCTCACACCTCTATTTATCTCCATCCAAAATCGAAATATTCATTGCGAATGAGACAAAAAACGAAAAAACCGTCCATGAACAACCTCATTGTGAAACCCGAGCGCAAAGCTTGTGCGTTTTGCCAAAAACATACACGAACCGACGTTGTGATCCGCTCGGGCGCTCATCAGCGCTGTTCACAAAAAAAACGCCCCTGCCCAAGGCAGAGACGCTCTAAAACATTTGATACCCTTTCGCCCGCAGCGTGCGGATCGCCCATCCGGCGCAAAGAGCGCCGGCAAATCCGCTTGACAAAATCAACAGATCCGCCGCCGCCAGCGAAGTGATTTTCCGGCCGAGCGCGGCGAACGCCTCGGACGGTGCGGTGAAATAGCGCGTCAACGGCACATCATCAATAATGAAAACCGCAATCAACGGAAAGCAGACCGCTGTAATCCATGTCATGCGCAGCAACATATTCACCAAAAACCCAATGCCAAAAAACAACACAAAAAATAAAACCATCGAAATCAAAACAACCGGCAAACTCATTTGCATCCGCCCTTCACCTCCCGTACACCCGTTTTCAGTGTACTGGATCGGGCGGATGACCGTCAATGTTCGTTCTCTTCTTCATGATCGCCTGATTGGTTCCAAACGATGTTTCATGTCTTCAGACGAACGTCAATGATCGTCATCCTCTTCGTGATCGCTTCCCGTTCCTTGGCAACTGTAGCACGTTTCCGATCCGCCCAAAAGCAACTGAACGTATCCATGCCCCTCGCAGTACGGGCAGTCGTTCATTGTCAATGTTTTTGTCATCGATGTTCCCCTCCGTTTCTTTTCTTGTTAATATATCAAAATTTTCTGTAAAAACAAACAGCGATTCTCCCCCATTTTCGTTCGTGTAAGCGGATACATCTTTCGATCGCTTTTATTTTCTTGACTATTCTTTCAATTTTGATGATTCAAAGTAAAGGCGGTATTTCGTGTAGCCGAACGGATCGCCGGGATTGAGTCCGTCATGCAGCGAAAGGGAATCAAGCGGCTCGAGCGCCAACAAATAGCGAAGCAAGCCTGATGTGTTCGGATCATTCTGAAGCGCCGTTTTGCTGAAAAACGCGGCGGCATACAGCTCATCCGTCTGCACGACGATGTCGCGCGAGAGCGGGCGCAACAGAAAAATCGCCATATTGTCGCTGATCTCCCCAGAGATGACGCCGGTGCGCAAGCCAAGAAGCGCGACCGGTTCGGCGTCGATCCCCGTTTCTTCCTTCACTTCCCGAACCGCCGCCTCATCGAGCATTTCCCCCGGCTGGACGAACCCGGCCGGCAGCGACCATTTGCCTTTTAGCCCGCTGTATTTTTTCTTGACAACGAGCCATTCCCCATTCTCGTTT
>NZ_LDPD01000025.1:44213-45538 GCF_001026865.1 Geobacillus sp. ZGt-1
CCGCCGCAATCCAAACGTTTCCTCGTTTGTTGTCCATCGTCCTCATCCTTTTCTCCCTATCGTTATGCACCGTTTGTATTTCGACAATCGAGCGGCGGATCCCTGTTTCGTTGCCATACAAAAAGCTCCCGCCATCACGGGAGCTTTTTGAATCGATTAGAAAAATTTAAATTTGCCTTTTTTCATCACAAGCGACGAACCGCCGATCAAATACAGGGCGCGGTTGTCAATCACTTTTTTCATGAAGCTCGCTTTGGCGCCCCACAGCTTTTTGCCGAACACGACGCCGATGGCATCATCATGGCCGAGCGAGCAAACCGTCCCTTTAATATCCGGCTTAAACGGCTCCAGCTCCCCTTGTCCACGGATGAGCACCGCCAAGTTTTTCGCGCACAGCTGGCCTTCTTGCATGGCGATTTGCGCCGTCGGCGGATACGGGCGGTTCGTTTCTTCATCAATCACGAGCGAACAGTCGCCGACGACGAAAATGTCTTCATGCCCCGGGACACGCAAGTACGGGTCCACTTTAATGCGCGCCCGCGCCGCTTCAAACCCAGATTCCTCGATGACGCGGCTGCCGCGCACGCCGGCCGCCCAAATGACCGTGCCGGCTTTAATTTCCTCGACATCATCACCTTTAGCGACAATGATGCCATCCGGCGTGCATTCCTTAATCGCCGTGCCGATTCGAAACTCGACTCCTTTGCGCTCAAGCTGGCTGACCGCGTACTCGACGAGCTCCGGATCGAAGCCCGGCAACGCCGTTGGCGCCGCCTCCACGCAAATAATGCGCACTTTGTGCGGGTCGATGTCATACTCGCGGCACAGCTCCGGCATCCGGTTGGCGAGCTCGCCTAAAAATTCAATGCCGGTAAATCCCGCCCCGCCGACGACGATCGTCAATCGCTCCTCTTTCTTTTCCTCTTCTGCGTTGTACGTCGCAAACTGGTACTCGATATGTTCGCGGATTTGCCGCGCGGCGTCGACATTGGCGATCGAAAATGCGTATTCCTTCAACCCTTTGATGCCGAACGTTTCTGATTCAAACCCAAGGGCAATGACGAGATAATCGTACGTCAGCTCGCCGTTTTCAAGCAGCACTTTCTTTTCGTTTGGAATGATTTTCGTCACCGTATCTTGGATGAATTTCACTTTGTTCCGGTCGATGACATCGCTGATCGGATAGCGAACGCGGTCATGATGCAGCGTCCCAGCCGATGCCTCATGAAGCCATGTCGTCTCATAATGGTAATCGTGCTTGTTTACGAGCGTAATGTTCGCTTCGTTCACGCCGATGAGCTTTTGCAGGCGAACGGTCGTCATCA
>NZ_LDPD01000025.1:45551-51566 GCF_001026865.1 Geobacillus sp. ZGt-1
AGCGCCTAAAATGACAACGTTTGGTTTTCTCACCTGGATCACTTCCACCCTTTTTCATTTTTTCTCATTCATTTGTTATAGCTTTTGCGGCCGCCCCCGTTTTTATTGAGCGAAGTTTGTGAAATAATTCACGTTAACCACCAAAAAAATGTCGAGGGACTGTCACAAAAAATTAACAATCTCTCCACAAAACATATTAGTCCTTTTTCTTTCCCTTTTCAAGTTTTTTTTTCTGTTCGTCCAACAAAAAGGATCGTTATAACCACGCCCATTTATGGTAAGATAAACTTGTAATGCCATGACTTCGCGCAGGGAGGGATGTCGGTGAAAGAAGATCGCAACGTCTACGATGTCACCATTATCGGCGGCGGGCCGACCGGGATGTTTGCCGCGTTTTACGGCGGCTTGCGGCAAATGAAAGTCAAAATTATCGAAAGCCTTCCGCAGCTTGGAGGGCAGCTGGCCGCGTTATATCCGGAAAAATACATATATGATGTCGCCGGATTTCCGAAAGTGCGCGCCCAAGAGCTTGTCAACCAGCTGAAAGAGCAGATGGACCTATTTTCGCCGACCGTCTGCCTGAACGAGTCGGTCGACACGCTCGAAAAGCAGGAGGACGGAACGTTTAAACTCGTCACCAATCAACAAATCCATTATTCGAAAACGGTCATCATCACCGCCGGAAACGGCGCCTTTCAGCCGCGTCGGCTCGAAATCGAAAGCGCTTCCCGCTATGAAGGAAAAAACTTACATTACTTCATCAACGACTTGGGGCAGTTTTCCGGAAAGCGCGTGCTCGTCTGCGGCGGCGGCGACTCGGCTGTTGACTGGTCGCTCATGCTCGAACCGATCGCCCAAAGCGTCACGATTGTGCATCGCCGCGACAAATTCCGCGCCCATGAACATAGCGTCGAGCAGCTCAAGAAGTCCAGCGTGCAAGTGAAAACGCCGTTTGTGCCCGTTGAACTCGTCGGCGATGAACACGCCATCCGCCAAGTCATCCTCGAGCATGTGAAAGAAGGAACGAAAGAAACGATCGATGTCGACGCCGTCATTGTCAACTACGGCTTTATTTCTTCGCTTGGCCCCATCAAAAACTGGGGGCTTGACATCGAAAAAAATGCGATCAAAGTCAACTCGCGGATGGAAACGAACATCCCCGGCGTGTATGCGGCGGGCGACATTTGCACGTACGACGGGAAAATCAAGCTGATCGCCTGCGGCTTTGGCGAAGCGCCGATCGCCATCAGCAGCGCCAAAACGTACATCGACCCGACGGCGCGGATGCAGCCGGCGCACTCGACATCACTGTTTTAATGGCGCTCCGTCGGGAAAACAAGCGGAAGCGAAGGGGCGCTCGGCATTTCGCCTTAACGCCGCATCCCGACTGATTGGAGCCATTCATATAGCCCGCCCCGTCCACACCCGTTTTTCAAGCAAAAGGCGCCCCTCTTTGTTGGGGGCGCCATACTCATGCCTCATCCCTCTCGCTCCAGCGAAACCGACTCGCCATCAGTATTCCCAGCCTTGTTTTTCGTCCATTCCTCCCGCTCTCTCTCGAGCAGCTTCACCTGCCGGCGCAGGCTGAACAAACGCACCCATCCGAGCATGCCGACGACAAGGCCGCCAAGGACGGCCGAACCTAAAATGACGATAATGAGCGGCAAGCGGGTTTCGCCGACTAAATAATGGATCGTCACCTGCTCGACATTCGCCACCGCCAGCAGCGCCACAATGAGCGCCAAGACAAGCGCCAAGATGACATTGATTTGTCCTTTCATCGTTTCTCCTCCTTTGGCGCTCCCGAAAAGGCCGATGTTGGAGCGCGGCCGTTTTCCCCAATTTCGTGAGGGAAAGACCACCCTTCCAACATTTCGCCAGTCGGTACACGCCCGCGTTTTCAACCGGCCGTGCGGCGAAAACCGGCCTTCTCAAGAGCCCGACGTCACGGCAAGGCAGGCCGTTTTCCTCTGCCAGGCAGATGGACGTCATCCCGCCTGCTTAGCATTGCTCCGGCGTGCCGGCATTGGTCGCTGTGCGGAACGAGGAGCCGCAGCCGCATGTCGCAATGGCGTTCGGATTGTTGATCGTAAACCCGCCGCCAAGCAGCGACTGTTTATAGTCGATGACCGTTCCGCGCAAAATCGGCGCGCTGTCGCGGTCCACCAAAATTTTGATGCCGTGCTGCTCAAATTCGATGTCATCCTCACGCCGCTCATGGTCAAAGCCCATGCCGTACGACAACCCGCTGCAGCCGCCGCCATGGACGCCGACGCGCAAGTACGCGCCCTCTTCTTCCTGCTCTTTCATCATATCTTTGATTTGAAACGCTGCCGCTTCTGTCAGCGTAATAACTGCCTCTGCCATCCATGATCCCTCCTTTAACGGTTGACACTGGCCAAACAGCTTGGCCGTTTTTCGACAGGTTCGCCCGCTTTCACCCGACGGCTCAGATGGGGCGAATCCCTTGAATGATTCCGATCTTACTTCATAGTATACCGTCTTTGCCTTTCGATGCTCAACCGTTCCGCCCGCCTCGGTAGTAATAAACGCCGGTGCACACGGTCTCCGCCGGACCGGTCATGCGCACGCGCCCGTCGTGCCCCCATACGATCGTTAAATCGCCGCCGGCCAAATGGACGACCGTTTCCTCCCCGCGCGCCGTTTTGCCGTTTAACACGGAAGCGACGACCGCCGCGCACGCTCCGGTCCCGCACGCCTGCGTCACGCCGGAGCCGCGCTCCCAGACGCGGAAATGAAGCTCGCGCTCGTTCACCACTTCGACAAACTCGACGTTCACCCCTTCCGGAAAGCGCGGGTCCTTTTCCACGAGCGGGCCAAGCGTCGTCACCGGCGCTTTTTGGATGTCATCAACGTAAAAGATCACATGCGGGTTGCCCATGGACACCGCCGTAATTTCATATTCGCCCCCAGCGATGGCAAACGGCTCGGCGACGACCCGCTCCGCTTCCGGACCAAGCATCGGAATGGCGCTCCGCTCAAGGCGCGGCTCGCCCATATCGACCGTCACGCTTGTCACTTCGCCATCTGCTACTGCAACACGGGCTTCGACAAGCCCGGAGAGCGTTTCAATCAAAAAGGTGCGGTCGCTGACGATGCCGTGCTCGTACGCGTATTTCGCCACGCAGCGCAAGCCGTTGCCGCAGTTTTTCCCTTCCGAGCCATCGCTGTTAAAAATGCGCATTTTGACTGGCGCTTTCTCCGATGGACAAATGAGAATCAAGCCATCGGAGCCGATGCCTGTGTGGACATCGGCGACGCTGCGGGCGATCGCCGGCAGCTCCTCCTCGGGCAATGTTTCCCGGAACAGATCAACGTATATGTAGCTATTACCCAATCCATGCATTTTCGTAAACGAAAAAGAACGCACATGACTCCCTCCTGAACATTTTTTGCGCTTCGCATGTATAATGGCGGCATCTCCTGGGCACAATGGGAATATCCCCCGTTTTTTCATTATACATTGAAGAGGATGCCGCATCGCGGACATCCTCCTTTTTTCGTTAAAACATTGGGTTTTCCTCGAGATGCCGATAAATATTTTCCACGAGCTGCTCAGGCGTTTCGCCGCTGACAAACTCGCCGTTGACGAGCGCAAACAGCGTTTCCGCGCAGCGTGTGCAATAGCTTAAGCAACTGTATTCAATGATGTCCAAGTTCGGATCCTTTTCCAACATTTCCATTGCTTTGTACGACCCGCTGGCTAAGTTGCTGATGCAAAATTCGATGATTGGCAACATCATGCGCATGTTCACCTTCCTGCTTCCCATCGTAGCGGTTTTCCGGCGCGGCGTCAATGAACATGCTCGTTCGATCGAGGAAGCGGAAAAATGATTGTTCTTTTGTCACAATTTCGTTATACTTTTCTATGGCATTGTCGGCTTTAGAAACTCGACAAAAGGGGATTTTTCACGATGAGACAACTTGTATTGCTTGGCGGAGGATACGGCAATATGCGCATTTTGCAGCGCCTCCTCCCGGACGAATTGCCAAACGACATTCATATTATCCTCATCGACCGCGTTCCGTACCATTGTTTAAAAACGGAATATTACGCCTTGGCCGCGGGAACGGTCAGCGACCATCACATCCGCGTCCCGTTTCCGGAACATCCGCAGCTTGTGTACCAATTCGGCGAAGTCGTCTCGATTGATCTCGACCAGCAGCTCGTCCATTTAAAGGATGGGAGCAGCGTCCGCTACGATGATGTCGTGATCGGATTGGGCTGCGAAGACAAATACCACGGGGTGCCGGGCGCCGAGGCGCATACGTACAGCATCCAGTCGATCGATAAGGCGCGCGCCGCCTATGAAGCGCTGAACAATTTGCCGCCGAAAGCGACGGTCGGCATCGTCGGCGCGGGATTGAGCGGCGTCGAGCTGGCCAGCGAACTGGCGGAGAGCCGTCCGGACTTGCACATCAAGCTGTTTGACCGCGGTGAGCGCATTTTGCCGATGTTTCCGAAACGGTTGAGCGATTATGTGGAAGGATGGTTCGTTGAACACAAGGTGGAAATCGTCCGCAACTCCAACGTCACGAAAGTCGAACCTGGCGTCTTGTACAACCACGACGAGCCGGTCAAGTGCGACGTCATCGTCTGGACGGCCGGCATTCAGCCCAACCGCGTCGTCCGCGAACTGAATGTCGAAAAGGACAAGCAAGGCCGCGTGGTGCTGACGAAGCGCCATCACATCCCCGGCTATGAAAACGCCTACGTCGTCGGCGACTGTGCGAGCCTGCCGCATTCCCCGAGCGCCCAGCTCGCTGAAGCGCAAGCCGAGCAAATCGTCCAAGTGCTGCAAAAGCGGTGGAACGGCGAAGAACCACCGAGCGAATTCCCGCCGATCAAATTAAAAGGCATTCTCGGCTCGCTCGGCAAAAAGCACGGCTTCGGCTTGCTCGCCGACCGCCCGCTCACCGGCCGGGTGCCGCGTTTGTTGAAATCAGGCATTTTGTGGATGTACAAGCATCACCATGGGTACTGACAGCACAACTGGCCCTTATTCGGCGAAAAAGGCGGAGTTCATTCCGCCTTTTTCCCTTCCGGCGTCGACGGTTGATACCCGAATTTTTCCATTTCTGCACAAATCGCTTTGAGCCGCGGGTTGCCTTCGGCGACGACGTTTCCTTCGATCACCACGACCGGATACACCCAATCTTCTTCGACGATCGTCTGCGCGAGCTCCCGCTTCTCCTCGTCATCGGCCGGCGGCGCAAAAATGTCGACGTACGTCATCACAAACGGCTGATCCGGATACTTGCGGCGCAGCGCGGCCTCGAGCCACTCGTACGTTTCTTTCGACGACGGCAGCTGCACGCATGCCGGGCAAATGACGTCGGCCCCGTACACACAAATTTCAACCGGCTTGAATGTCATCGTTGTCACCCTTTGCAAAAGCAAAATTTATCATTAGATTTTTTTTGTCACTATGATTATAATAAAAACTAAGGAAAGGAGTCGATGGAAATGACGGATCAAGAAATCAAAGAACAAGTGCAAGAAGTTTTAGATAAACTGCGTCCGTTCCTGCNTCGCGACGGCGGCGACTGCGAACTCGTCGATGTCGAAGACGGCGTCGTGAAACTTCGCCTCCTCGGCGCGTGCGGCAGCTGCCCGAGCTCGACGATTACGCTCAAAGCCGGAATTGAGCGCGCCTTGTTTGAAGAAGTGCCGGGCGTCGTCGAAGTGGAACAAGTGTTTTAATATGAAAAATCCGAACAGCGGCCGCTGTTCGGATTTTTTTATCGCCAGCGGGGCGGCGAGCCGACGGGAAGGCTGGTGATGGGCAGCCACAACCCGCCTGATCGGGCGCTTCTCCGTTTTCGTTTCCTTCCAATTGTGCAAGGAAAACCGTCATATCTTTCGCCCGCTCCCAAGCGCGGCGGCGAAACGGCCAGGCCGCTGAACGGACTTCTGTTCGCGCCGGCGCCCAAGAAGGTTCAAGCTTCAAGCGCCAGCTTGTAGACGCGGCTGCCGCGCGGCTCGACGGAAAG
>NZ_LDPD01000025.1:51574-56131 GCF_001026865.1 Geobacillus sp. ZGt-1
TTTCGCACGTCGGAAAATGCGGGCGCAGCCGGCGCGCGAGCCGCTCTCCTTGGCCCGGTTCGGCAAAGACGAGCACCGTCGGCCCCGCTCCGCTCAGCGCCGCACCGATCGCTCCGTATTCAAGAGCGAGCGCCTCCGCCCGCTCGAGTTCCGGAACGAGCTGTCTCCGATACGGCTGATGGAACAGATCGGCGGCCATCATCCGGCCGGCAAGCTCCCAGTTTTTCGTGAGCAACGCGGCGACGAGAACGTTGCTGACGGCGCTCGCCTCGACCGCCCGCTCTCTCGGCCATTGTTCCGGCAGCTGCCCGCGCGCTTTTTTCGTTTCTAGTTCATACTCCGGAATAATAGCGACAAGCTCCACATCCAATTGTGGAATATGGACGACATCCACGCCCGCCTCGCGGCAGCAGCCGATGACAAGCCCCCCGTACAACGAGGCGCCGACATTGTCCGGATGTCCTTCGTATCGGGTCGCCAATTCCATCTTTTGCTCGCGCGGCAACTGAAGCCCAAGCAGCGCGTCGGCGAGCTCAATGCCGGCGACGACCGCCGCCGCGCTGCTCCCGAGCCCGCGCGTAAACGGAATGTCGCTGTACACATCGACTGCACAGCTCGGCAGCCGGCGGCCGTAAANGTCCGCCGTCTCCGCCGCCACTTGATACACCAAATTGTCCGTCCCGCGCGGAATGCCGCTCACTTCCGCCGTTTTCGGCGCAAACGACCACGCATCCGCCAAGCGGACGTCAAGCGTCAAATAGCGATTGATCGCGAGCCCGATCGAGTCAAACCCGGGCCCTAGGTTCGCCGTGCTTCCCGGCACGACGATCTTCAACATCTCGTCTTCTTTCATGCCCGGACAACCCCTTGCAAATGCTCCAAGACAACTTGTTCATCGTTCGGCAGCACGATCGGTTCGATCGCCGCGGTCTCCAAGGCGATGGCCGGGTCTTTCAATCCGTTGCCAGTGAGAACCGCGACGACGAGGCTGCCGCGTTCGATTTCGTTCCGTTCGCGCTGCTTGATCACCCCGGCGATCGCCGCGCATGACGCCGGTTCGGCAAAAATGCCTTCCGTCCGGGCGAGCCGCTTGTAGGCGGCCAAAATTTCTGCGTCGCTCACCTCATCAATTTTCCCGCGCGACTCGCTCGCCGCCTCGACCGCTTTGTCCCAGCTCGCCGGATTGCCGATGCGGATCGCGGTCGCCACCGTCTCCGGCTGTTCAATCACCCGGTTGCGGACGATCGCCGCCGCTCCTTCCGCTTCAAAGCCGCGCATTTGCGGCAAGCCCGTTCCTTTCGCTTCATGGTACTCCTTAAACCCTTTCCAATAGGCGGTGATGTTGCCGGCGTTGCCGACTGGAATGGCGAGCACGTCCGGGGCGCGCCCAAGCTGGTCGCACACTTCAAACGCCGCCGTTTTTTGCCCTTCGATCCGGTACGGATTGACCGAGTTGACGAGCGTAATCGGCGCCGTTTCGCTCAACCGGCGCACCATCTTCAGCGCCTCGTCAAAGTTGCCGTCAATCGCAAAAATTTCCGCGCCGTACATGGCGGCTTGCGCCAACTTGCCGAGGGCGATCTTGCCGTTCGGAACGACGACGAGGCAGCGCATGCCGGCGCGCGCCGCGTAGGCGGCCGCTGAAGCCGATGTATTGCCGGTTGAGGCGCAGATGATCGTATGGCTTCCTTCCTCTTTCGCCTTGGCCACCGCCATCACCATGCCGCGGTCTTTAAACGAACCGGTCGGGTTCGCCCCTTCGACCTTGACATAGAGCGCAATGCCGAGCTCCTCCGACAAGCGCGGCAGCGGGATGAGCGGCGTATTCCCTTCGCAAAGCGACAGCCTCGGCGTCGCCGCAGAGAGCGGCAAAAAATCGCCGTAGGCGTCAAGCAGCCCTTTCCATGCCATTACCGTTTCTCTCCTTCCACTCGATACGAGCTTTGCACCCGTTCGACGATTTCCAAATCGCCGAGCTGCTGCAAAATGTCTTCGTAGTCTTGCTGTGAGGCGTCATGCGTAACGATGACGATTTCCGCTAGGCCATCCTCTTTCAGCGGCAATTGCAAAATTTTCTCAAAGCTCACCCCGCGCTCGGAAAACAGCGTCGTAATTTTGGCAAACGCGCCGACCTGGTCTTTGACATGAATGCGCAAAAAGTATTTCGAGAAAATTTCCGCCGGCGTCTTCAACTGCTTTTCATATTGCGGCGCGACGGCATAGCGGCCGTTGACGCCAAGGCGCATATTTTTCATCACCGCGACCAAGTCGGAGACAACCGCCGTCGCCGTCGGCAAGCTCCCGGCCCCCGGCCCGTAAAACATCGTCTCTCCGACCGCTTCGCCGTATACGTACACCGCATTGTATTCGTTGTGCACGGACGCCAACGGATGCGAATCCGGCAAAAACGTCGGCTGGACGCTCACCTCGACCTTCTGCCCGTCGCGCTGGGCGATGCCGATCAATTTCATCGTGTAGCCGAGCCGCTTCCCGTAGTTCAAGTCTTCCTCCGTCACTTGAGTGATGCCTTTCACTTGCACATCGTCCAAGTCGATGTCCATGGAAAAGCCAAGGCGGGCCAAAATCGCCATTTTCCGCGCCGCATCCAGCCCTTCGACGTCTGACGTCGGATCGGCTTCCGCAAACCCGAGCGCCTGCGCTTCAGCGAGCACGTCCTCATAGGAAGCGCCGTTTTGCGACATTTTCGTCAAAATGTAGTTCGTCGTCCCGTTCACAATGCCCATGAGCTTCGTAATCCGGTCCGACGCCAAGCCGTCAACCAAGCTGCGCAAAATCGGAATGCCGCCGGCGACGCTCGCTTCATAAAACAAATCGCAGCGGTATTCCGCCGCCACCCGAAGCAGCTCCGACCCGTAGACGGCCATTAAGTCTTTATTGGCGGTCACGACATGCTTCCCTTGGCGCAGCGCCCGCAATAGCAGCTCTTTTGTCTCCTCAATGCCGCCCATCACTTCGATGATGACATCAATGTCTGGATCGTCAATCACCTCAGCCGCACTCGTCGTAAGGAGCGACGGGTCAACGGCGACATCACGCGGTTTCTGTACATCCCGGACAAGGATTTTTTTCACCTTCACCGGGCACCCGACTTGATGCATCAACTTTTCCTGATGGTTTTCAATAATTTTGACCACGCCGCTCCCGACCGTTCCTAATCCTAACAATCCGACCAAAATTGGTTTTTCCATGATTCCCGCCCCTTCTGTTTACGTACAGTAGACATTTGTATTTTTATAGTAGACATTATAAAAGACGATCGGCCATTTGGCAATGAAAATTTTTATGAGATCCGATTCACAGGCGTCAGCGGCGGCCGTCCTTCGAGCACGGCGATGATATTGTCGCGCGCCAATGTCATCATGGCGCGCCGCGTTTCGTACGTGGCGCTGCCGATATGCGGCAAGGCGACGACGTTCGGAAGCGAAACGAGCGGATGATCGGCCGCGACCGGCTCGTGTTCAAATACATCCAATCCCGCCGCGGCGATCTCCCCGCCGACCAGCGCCTCATACAACGCCTGTTCATCGACGACCGCTCCGCGCGCCGCGTTAATGAAAATCGCGGACTTCTTCATTTGCCGGAACGCCTCGCGGTTGAACAAATGGCGCGTCTCGGAGGTGAGCGGCGTCAAGCAGACGACAAAATCGCTCTCTGAAAGCAAGTCGGCGAACGGACGATAGACGGCGCCAAGCTTCTCTTCCGCCTCCGGACGGCGGGAGCGGTTGTAATACAGAATGTTCATGTCAAACCCCTTCGCCCGTTTCGCCACTGCCTGGCCGATGTTCCCCATGCCGACGATGCCGATCGTTTTATGATGGACATCGGCGCCCGCAAGCAAAAACGGACTCCAGCTTTTCCATTTCCCTTCTTTCAAAAACATAGCCGCTTCGACAAGGCGGCGGGCGGTGGCCAATAAAAGCGCAAACGTCAAATCGGCCGTCGTATCGGTCAATACATCGGGTGTATTGCAAACGAGAATGCCTCGATGGGCCGCCGCCGCTACATCAATGTTATCGTAGCCGACGCCCATATTGGCGACGACTCGGAGCGCCGAACCGGCGGACAAGACGTCTTCATCGATCGGATCAGACACCATCGGCAAGATGGCCGTCGCCCGTTTCGCCTTTTCCACGAGCACATCGTGTGGCACGGCCATATCTTCATGGGGCCACATCTCTACTTCAGCGATGGCCAAAAGCGGCGCGACCACGTCCTCGGGCAATTTTCGCGTAATGAATACATACGGCTTCGTCATGGTGCAGCCTCCCGCATCGTTTTTTCTAAATCTTATCACAACTTTGGCCGAAAAAAAACGGGAAGTTGTCCTTAGGGTTTAACGGCAGGGAAGCGGTCGTTTTTTCGTTTAGGCCAAAAAAAGCGGGAAGCTGTCTTCCCTGCGTTACGCCGGCGGCAGCCACTCGACCGCCGGCAGGCGGATGCGGTTCGAGATGCCGGCGATCTTGGCAAACGCGGCCAAAAATCGTTCATATTCATGCGATCGATCGAGCAAGCGCCGCAACTCCCCCTCCCGCCTTG
>NZ_LDPD01000025.1:56154-56342 GCF_001026865.1 Geobacillus sp. ZGt-1
ATATAATATGCCTCGACACATTCAAAATAGGAAAGCGGAAACAACAACCTGGCGTAAACGAGTCTCCAAGCAAACGGCGACAGCGGCGCCGCATGTTCATACTCTTGAAAAAACTGCCGCACCGCCCGCTGACAGCCAAGTCCGCTCTTTTCGTACAAATGGCGCACCCATTCCGCCAAATCGCGGGC
>NZ_LDPD01000025.1:56492-63770 GCF_001026865.1 Geobacillus sp. ZGt-1
TTCCGCCAAATCGCGGGCGCAATGGTCATACACCCAGTCGGTCGGCAGCTTCGCTTCGATCCCCCCAACCCACTTCGCCTCGGGGAGACGCTCATGGCAAAATGCCGCGTAATCGATGCGCCCTGGTTCTTCGTCAATCTCCGTGTCCGCCACGTATTGCACCGCGTTTTCCGCCAAGCCTAAATAATACGGGAACGATTCGATAAACAGACGATCAAACAGCGACGACGGCCCGGAAGCGAGCTTGCTCGACCAAAACGCCTCCATTTGATCGATCCGCTTCGCCCACAGCTCCCGCCATTGGCCGATGCGCCGGCAGGCGACGATCGGCCATGGACATGTTCTCCCGCATTCATGCATCACCGCCAATTCCCTTCCGAGCGAACGAAAGCGAGCCGCCGGAAGCGGAGCGCGAACGAGCGCCAACGGCTGTCCATTATAGGAAGCGATATACGTTCCGGACGTCGTTTTGACCAGTTCTCCGACGCCGTCCACTCCTTTTGCCCGCAAATAGCGGCTCATTTGCTGGCGCTCTTCCATTTCCGCTTCGCTTTGCCCATCGGCGGGAACGAGCAAAAAACGCTCCTGCCGATGCCAAAAGGCCGCATGCCGTCCGCTTCGCTCCAACCTCTCGACGCGCATGCCATACTGTTCACGCACCCATTCTTCCATCGCCGCGCCTCCTTTTTCCTTTTTGCCGAAACCAGTCATTCCGCTCGTTCCACACCTTCATCTCATCGCCGCCCCATCGATGAGCCGATTCCGCCTCCGCTCCAGCATGAAACGGCCCCATTCACGCGCCTATGCTGATCAGCCAACGCATGGCCGCGGAAAAAGAGGGCTACTTTTTTATATATGACAGCGGGCGCCAAAAAAGCCGATGAGCATTTTTCTTTATATGACGGACTGATTTATGACATGATACATATATATAGAAAACGACTTTCTAAAAGAAACAGGTGAAGTTCATGAGCGAATTCATTATGAACAATCTGGAACAAACGGCTCGGCGCTGGCTTGAGGAACGGGGGGTGACCGTGGAAAAAATTGCGGAGCTCGTTTATTACTTGCAATCAAAATATCATCCCGATTTAACGATGGAGGAGTGCATCGAAAACGTCAACCGCGTCATTTCGAAACGCGAAGTGCAAAATGCGATTCTAACCGGCATCCAATTGGATAAACTCGCCGAAGACGGTCGGCTCGATGAACCGCTGCAGTCGATCATCCGCCGCGATGAAGGGCTGTATGGCGTCGACGAAATTTTGGCGCTGTCAATCGTCAATGTGTACGGATCGATCGGGTTTACGAACTACGGATATATCGATAAGCAAAAACCGGGCATTTTGCAATATTTAAATGATAAATCGACCGGAAAATGCAACACGTTTTTGGACGACATTGTCGGGGCCATCGCCGCGGCGGCGTCAAGCCGCCTGGCGCATCGGGCCGCCAATGCGGAGTAACGCCGGCGCCGCCCATGCGCGCCCTCCATCCGCGCCGAGCAACATGAAACGCCGCTTTGCCAAAAAAGGCAAAGCGGCGTTGTTTACAAGCGGTCAAGCCATTCCAAAAGCGAATCGGCCGTATACGTCGGCATCCGTTCGTAGCGGGCGAGCATTTCTTTTGTCGTAACGCCCGTATGGACTAAAAGCGTATCAATGCCAGCGTTCATGCCGGCTAAAATGTCGGTTTCATAATAGTCGCCGATCATCAGCACGTCCTCCTTCGGGACGCCGAGCACTTTGAGAGCCTGCTCCATAATGATTTTTTCCGGCTTGCCGATAAATGTCGGCTTCACCTGCGTCGATACGGCGACGACCGACGTCAGCGCCCCGTTGCCCGGCAAAAGCCCCCGCTCCGTCGGCAAAGCGATGTCGCCGTTGGTTGAGATGAACATCGCTCCATTTCGGACAGCGAGACAAGCGACAGCGAACTTTTCGTATGTAATTTGCCGGTCAATCCCGATGACGACGACATCCGCATCTTCGCCGGCCAAACGGAATCCTTTGTCCGCCAAGGCGGTTTGGAGCCCTTCTTCACCGATCACATACACGGAAGCATCCGGTTTCTTTTCAAAAATGTAATTCGCCGTCGCCTGGCTTGTCGTAAACACATGCTTCTCCTCCGCCGGCACGCCGAACGAACGCAATTTTTCCGCCACTTGCGCCGGTGTGCGCGACGAATTGTTCGTGACAAACAAATACGGAATGCCGCGGCGGTGCAGCTCGTTGACAAACGTACGCGCCTCAGTGATGCATTCGGTGCCGCGGTACATCGTCCCGTCCAAATCGATGAGGTAGCCGTTGTATCGTTTCAATGCATCCGCTCTCCTTTCCCGCCATCAATTGCGAAACGCCGACACCGGGCCGAGCTCGTTTTCAAGGTAAGCGCGCACCGCCTTCGGATACGCCTCCAGCGCCGGCAAATGTTCGTTCAGATCGGCGAGCAATTTCGCGTGATCGACGCGCGCATATTCGTGCACAAGCATTTTCCGATGGGCGATGAACGCTTTCAATCGGTCGGCATCCGCCGGCGAGATCACCTGTTCGTCAGCCAAAATGTCGATGATGTCGTTGTAGCTGCCTGGGTCGCGCATAATAAACCCATCGATCATGGCGTTGCCGACGTCCAACACCGCCTCGATGACGATATGAGCGATCCGTTCGAGCGCCAATTGCCGAAGCGGCTCGTCCCATCGCTTCTCGGCCTTGTAACGGTCCAGCATTTGTTCCATGTAGCTGAGTGTTTCTTCCAGTTTTTTGCGATCGACAAAATACATCCGTCATCCCTCCTCGTTCCTTTGTGCGATTTGCTGTCTCCCGTTTTCGCCGCCTGTCTGCTATGATGGACATAGACGAAAAAACAGGAGGGGCTCAAATGATGGGTGAACGGTTTTATTTATACGACGACACCGTCGAAGCGGCCGTCCGCTTCGTCAGTTTTGTCGGCGAGCGGCAGCGGTTTGATTTGGCGCTCATCGAAACGGATCGTTTTTACGGGAAGTGGCTCGTGCTCGATTTGCAAAGCAACCGCTTTGCCATTCTCGGGCGCGACGATTTGGAGGAGCCAGGCTATATCGAGCACGCTTACCAGCTTCATGAACAAGATGCCAACGATTTGCGCGCCTTTTTGGAGGAGTATCTCTCATAACCTTCCTCGGTTTCGGGCATCTTATGAAACAGCCCACGAACGAAGGAAGGTGAGACGAATGGCGGAACGGGAAACATACGCCGATTTTTCCATCGTCGAGAAACAGCGCAATTTCTTGACCGCCGAAGAGTTCCCAGAAGGGCCGTACGGCTCGCCGCGCCGCGACGACGCGCCGGTCGAAAACAAAAGCACGCCTTGGAAGGAAGGCCAGCGGCATTACAGCGCCTTCAACTACGAGTTTAAATCGTTCCACCAAAACATTCCAAGGCGCGACCCAGCCGCCCACCCGCCGCACGACGATCCGCATCAGAGTGAACAGTTTCCGTACAACGAAGGCGAATGACGAGGCAGCCGCTCGCGGCAAGCGGGCGGCTGCCGTGCTTACCGTTTCACCTTGCGCAACACAAAATACGCGCAGCCGAAGTTGCAATATTCATACAAATATTCGGACAGCGTGCTGATTTTCGTATCGTACGTCGCTTTTTGGTTATGGTCGTCAAAAAACCCGCGCAACCGGAGCTGGTTGTATCCCCAATCCCCGACAATGTAGTCGTACTTCGCCAAAATGTCCGCATATCGGGCGCGAAAGGCTTCTTCATTAAAGGCGTTTTTCACATTTTCCACCAGTTCGTAACAATGATTGTTAATGCAAATCACTGTTCTCACCTCGCCTTTCCACTTCCATCATAAACGATGCATCGCCCCCAATCAATTACTGTCATCAAACCATCATCCGTGTGCCACCCTAAAAGCGAAGGGGGTGCTGACGATGAGACGACCATGGTTGGCCGTTATGTTCGGAACGGCCGTCGCCCTAGCCGGCTGCGCACAGACGGCCGAGGACGACAACACCGATATTTACAAGCGGAGCGGCAACACGATCAATGTCACCGACCGCAACGAGCTGTACAATGAAAACGGGGTGCCCAACGGCGATGACACGCCGATGAACAACTTCGGCTACGTCCGCCATCAAAAAAGCCCGATCCTCGGCGATGCAAACGGCTATAACGACATGCCGTCCTTCAACCGCGAGAAAGCGGCTGATTTAATCAGCAAATTGTGCACCCAGCTGCCGGGCGTCAAAGACGTCGCCACGCTCGTCACGGATGAGGAAGTGCTCGTCGTGTATGACGCGGACACGAACAACCGGCAGCAAACGGCCGATCAAGTGAAAAAAACAGCGCTTTCCGTCGTTCCCCGCTACTACCATGTGTATGTCGCCGACAATCCGCAGCTGATGAAGGACATTGAGCGCTTCGGGCGCCTTGATTCGAACACGCGCAACATCGACCAAATTCTCGATGCGACGATTCAGCGGATGTTGAAATATCCGCAAGGGAAAAAACTGAGCGACGGGGAAAATGAAAACGGCGAAATGATCAACGAAACAAACGATGAATTAGACCGCGATTTCCGCGACGGCACGCCGCGGGCGACGAAAGCGGGGCGCTAGGGAAAAGAAACGGTCTGCCTTCTTTATGAAAGGCATGACCGTTTCTTCGCGTTCATCCGGCCGGGATGATGCTTTCAGCCGCTGAAACAACGCTTGCTTGCTTTCGTGCCGTTCGTTGGATGTTACGCTTTCAACTGCCGCGCTTTCGCCGCCTCGCTCACCTGCTCATCGGCATGGTACGACGAGCGGACGAGCGGCCCCGCTTCACAATGGCTGAACCCTTTGCTCAACGCGATTTCTTTCAGCTCTTGAAACTCATCCGGATGGTAATATTTCACGACCTTCAAATGCTTTTTCGTCGGTTGCAAATACTGGCCGATCGTCAAAATGTCGACATGGTTGGCGCGCAAGTCATCCATCGCTTCAATGATTTCCTCTTTCGTTTCCCCAAGGCCGACCATGATGCTCGATTTCGTCGGAATGTCCGGCTGCAATTCTTTCGCGCGCCGCAAAAACTCAAGCGAACGTTCGTACGTCGCGCGGGCGCGCACCCTTGGAGTCAAGCGGCGCACCGTTTCGATGTTATGGTTTAAAATGTCAGGGCGGGCATCCATCAAAATTTTCAAGTTTTCATACACCCCGCCCATATCCGACGGCAGCACCTCGATCGTCGTAAACGGGTTTTTCCGGCGGATGGCGCGCACCGTTTCGGCGAATACCGCCGCCCCGCCGTCTTTTAGGTCATCGCGGGCGACGGCGGTGACGACGACGTGTTTCAAGTTCATGATGCGCACCGATTCCGCGACGCGTTCCGGCTCCTGCCAATCGAGCTCGGTCGGCAGCCCGGTTTTGACGGCGCAGAAGCGGCAGGCGCGCGTGCAGACGCTGCCTAAAATCATAAACGTCGCCGTCCGCCGTACGGCCCAGCATTCGTGAATGTTTGGGCACTTCGCTTCCTCGCAAACGGTATGTAAACGGTTTTCCCGCATCAGCTTCTTTAAACCGATATAATTCTCGTTCGTGTTCAACTTGATTTTCAACCAGTCCGGCTTGCGGACGTGTTCTTCTTTCGTCGCCATCGTTCTCACTCCACTTGTCGATGATTGTTCATTTCTCATTATAATGAAAAGCGCAGGAAAACACAAAAAAATCGTCCATCAGACGATTTTCCTCCTTTTAACATTTATGAAATTCCCGTTTCTCCCCAAACTAAACATATGAAACGGGCGGAAAGGGGGAATACGCGTGCATCGATGGCTTGCCGCCATATCGGCGGCAGCGATGCTGTGGATCGCCGCCGGCGCGGCTTCGGCGGCGGAACAGGAAGAAGCGATGTATGAAAAGCGAATGGAGCTGTACAAAAAGGCCGAAGCCGTTTCCTTGATCCCGTGGTATTACTTTGCGGCCATTGACCAGTATGAGCGAAACGTCCGGCAAGTGCGCCGCGACCTGCCCAAGCCAGCCGGCGTTCTCGGCATTTATATGAAGCCGGAAATATGGGCCGGGCCGCTGAACAAAAACCCGCATGATACAGACCCGTTCACCATCTCCCAGTTTGGCGGCCTTGGCGTGGACGGAGACGGAGACGGCTATGCGCGGGCGGATGACGATGACGATGTGATCATGGCCATGGCCCGCTATTTGCAGACGTACGGCATCGATCACCGCCATATCAAAATCGCGCTTTGGAACTATTACCAACGCGCCAAAACCGTCGACTTGATTTTAGGAAAGGCGAGAATTTATAAAAAGTATCAGACGTTGAAATTGGACAACCACGTGTTTCCGCTTCCGCTAGGGGCCAATTACAGCTACCGCGATACATGGGGGGATGCGCGCGGCTGGGGCGGGCGGCGCATTCATGAAGGAACCGACATTTTCGCCGGCTACGGCGTTCCGGTGCGCTCGACGTGCTACGGCATCGTCGAGCTGAAAGGGTGGAACAAATACGGCGGCTGGCGCATCGGCATCCGCGACATCAACAACACGTACCACTACTTTGCCCATTTGAACGGCTTCGCCGCCGATCTTCGCGAGGGGCAAATCGTCGAGCCGGGGACGATCATCGGTTCGGTCGGCAGCTCTGGCTACGGTCCGCCCGGCACGGCGGGGAAAATTCCCCCCCATCTTCACTACGGCATGTACAAAGACAACGGCTATACCGAATGGGCGTTTGACCCGTACCCGCACTTAAAAGCATGGGAGCGGGCCGAGCGGCAACAACGGCGCCGCTAGCCGCGCGGGGGCCGGCGCGACGGGGTTCTCTCCGCCAACGCCAGCCGCCCAAATCAGCGGCATGTTTTTTCAAGAGCAGAGACGTCCCGGACGCCGATGTTTCCCGTCCGTCCATCCCAGCCGGCGTTCGCCGGCCGAAACGGCAATGACGGAAAAAGGCTGATCTCCAAGTTGGAATCAGCCTTTTTTCCACGGCGGCACAACCGTCCGAAACGGCTTTCCGCTGACGTTCTTCCGCCTATCGCTTCTCAATGCCCGCCCAAATACGCCTGCTTCACCTGCTCGCTCGCCTGCAGCTCGCTCGCCGTTCCCGACAAGACGACGCGCCCCGATTCAAGGACATAGGCGCGATGGGCGATGGAGAGCGCCATATGGGCGTTTTGTTCGACAAGCAAAATCGTCGTCCCCGACTCGTTGATTTCCTGAATGATGCGGAAAATCGTCTTGACCAAAAGCGGCGCGAGCCCCATTGACGGTTCGTCAAGCAAGAGCAG
>NZ_LDPD01000025.1:63797-64887 GCF_001026865.1 Geobacillus sp. ZGt-1
GATGGCGAGCATTTGCTGCTCGCCGCCCGAAAGCGTGCCGGCCAGCTGCTTGCGCCGCTCCTCAAGGCGCGGGAACAGCTGAAAGACTTTGGCAAAGTCTTGTTGAATGCCTTCTTTGTCTTTGCGCAAAAACGCGCCGAGCTCCAAGTTTTCCTCGACCGTCATATTGGCGAAAACGCGCCTCCCTTCCGGCACGTGGGAAATGCCTTGCTTGACGATCGTCTGCGCCGCCTTGCCGGCGATCGAGGCTCCCTCATACACGATGTCGCCGTTTTTCGGCCTAAGCAGCCCGGAAATGGTTTTCAGAAGCGTCGTTTTCCCCGCGCCGTTCGCCCCGATCAGCGTGACGATCTCGCCTTTGTTCACCTCAAGCGATACGCCTTTTAAGGCATGAATGTTGCCGTAAAACACATCGATTGCCTCCACTTTCAACACGTCACGACACCTCCTCGCCAAGGTAAGCCTCGATCACTTTCGGGTTGCTGCGCACTTGTTCCGGCGTGCCGTGGGCGATCAATTGGCCGTGGTCCAACACGTAAATGCGCTCACAAATGCCCATCACAAGCGACATATCGTGTTCGATCAACAAAATCGTCAACGCAAACCGTTCGCGGATAAACGCGATCAAGTTCATCAATTCTTTCGTTTCTTGCGGGTTCATGCCGGCGGCCGGCTCGTCAAGCAAAAGCACTTTTGGCTGCGCCGCCAGCGCCCGGGCGATCTCAAGCCGGCGCTGCTGGCCGTACGGCAAGTTTTTCGCTTTCTCGTGCATGACGCCGTCAAGCTGAAAAATGTTCAAAAACTCGATCGCCTTTTCTTCCATTTCCTTTTCCCCGCGGAAATGGGACGGGAGGCGGAGAATGGAGCTCGCGATCGAATGGCGGGCGTGCGCATGGTAGGCGACTTTCACGTTGTCGAGCACCGACAGCTCGCCGAACAGGCGAATGTTTTGAAACGTCCGGCTGATCCCTTTGCGCGTAATTTTATACGGCGGCAGTCCGTTCAACGTCTCGCCGTCAAGCATAATCCGCCCGTCAGTCGGCACATACACGCCCGTCAATAAGTTAAACAGCGTCGTTTTCCCCGCGCC
>NZ_LDPD01000025.1:64897-68577 GCF_001026865.1 Geobacillus sp. ZGt-1
ATGAGCCCGACAAGCTCCCCTTGATGCAGCTCCATCGTCACACCGGAGAGCGCCTTCAGCCCGCCAAACTGGATGCCGACGTTTTCTGCCTTAAGCAACGGTGTTTTTGCCGCCATGATTCATTCCTCCCTGCGCTGCCTTCCGCCATTTGAAGAGCGAAGATAGTTCTTTCGTCCCCATCAGCCCGGTTGGACGGTACAGCATCACCAAAATCAAGACGATGCTGTAAATGATCATCCGCGTTTCCGGATAGTTTTGCAAGAACGTCGAAACGATCGTCAGCAGCACCGCGGCCACCACCGCGCCGGATAGGCTGCCGAGCCCGCCGAGCACGACGAAAATCAAAATGTCAAACGATTTTAAAAAGCCGAAGTTCGACGGCTGAATGATGTAAAAGTGATGGGCGTACAGCGCTCCGGCGATGCCGGCGAAAAACGAACCGATCGCAAACGCCGCCACTTTGTAATACGTCGTGTTGATCCCCATGGCATCGGCGGCGATTTCATCTTCGCGGATCGAGATGCACGCCCGCCCGTGCGTCGAGTTCGTGAAGTTGGCGATCACCAAAATCGTGGCAAACAAGCAGGCGAACACCCATGGCCATGTCGTCATATGCGTCACCGTCATGCCGCTCGCCCCGCCGACGTAATCGATGTTCAAGAGCGCAATGCGGACGATTTCGCCAAAGCCGAGCGTGGCGATCGCCAAATAATCGCCTTTTAAACGCAGGCTCGGCACGCCGATGATGAGGCCGGCGAGCGCCGCCGCCACCCCAGCGGTCAAGACGCCGACCGCAAACGGCAGCTCTAGCTTCATCGTCATGACGGCTGAAGCGTAAGCGCCGACGGCGAAAAAGCCGGCATGTCCAATCGAAAACTGTCCGGTGATGCCGATGATCAAGTGAAGGCTCGCCGCCAGCATGACGTTGATCGCCATGAAAAAGAGCGTGTTGACGTAAAACACATTGAGCGTCCCGCTTGCAATCAGCCACTCGACAACAGCGAAAAAGGCGAAGGCCAGTATGACGGAAACCCAAAATCCACGAGTCCGCTTCCAAGTTGCCATTGTCCCCTACCATCCTTTACACTTTTTCTCGTACGTTCTTGCCAAACAATCCGGCCGGCCGGAAAATGAGAATGAGAATTAAAATGACAAACGCCACTCCGTCGCGCCAAAGCGAGTAGCCGAGCCCGCTGACGAGCGATTCGATGACGCCAAGCAAAAGCCCCCCGACCATCGCTCCCGGAATGATGCCGATTCCGCCCAACACGGCGGCGACAAACGCTTTCAATCCGGGAAGAATGCCCATCAATGGCTCGATTTTTGTATAATAAATGCCGAAAATAACGCCTGCCGCCCCCGCGAGCGCTGAACCGATGGCGAACGTGGCCGAAATCGTGTTGTCGACGTTGATTCCCATCAACCGGGCCGCTTCCGCATCATGGGAAACAGCGCGCATCGCTTTCCCGATTTTTGTCCGGTGAACGATGAACTGAAGAAGAATCATCAAAACGAGGGACGTGCCGAGGATGAACAGCGACTGGCTGCTGATGACAACCCCAAACAGCTTCAAGTTCCGATCCGGCAGCAGCGTGCTCGGATACGCTTCCGGCTGGGCCCCGCGCAAATAAATCGTGACGTACTCAATCAAGAGCGATACGCCGATCGCCGTAATGAGCACTGCGATGCGCGCCGCATTGCGCAACGGCTTGTAGGCAATCCGCTCGATGATCATCCCAAGCACGGCGCAAGAGGCCATCGCCAGCAAAAGCGCCGGGAAAAAGCCGACACCAAGCATCGTTACGGCATAAAAACCGACGAATGAACCGACCATAAAGACGTCGCCATGGGCGAAGTTAATGAGCCGAACAATGCCGTACACCATCGTATAGCCAAGAGCGATGAGCGCATAAATGCTGCCTAGCGAAATGCCGTTGACCAGCTGTTGAATGAGTTCCATGATCGCACGCTCCTTAACGAAAACTCGTCGTTGACCAAAAGAAATGCCGGACAGGAGGGCGCCCCTTAGGGGCCTCCCCCGTCCATGCATCCATCCAGCCTTTCATTACGGATTCACTTTCGTTTTGAATTGCTGCTGCCCGTCTTTGTATTCCAAAATGGCCGCCGATTTGACCGGGTCATGGTTTTCATTGAGCGTCAGCGTGCCGGAGACGAGCTGCAAATCTTTCGTTTGCGCCAGCGCGTCTTTAATTTTCACCGGATCGGCGCTGCCGGCCCGCTTGATGGCGTCGGCCAGGAAGTAGGCTGTATCATAGCCAAGCGCGTTGAACGCATCCGGCGCTTTGTTGTATTTCGCTTTAAAGGCTTTCACAAACTCTTGAATTTTCGGATCCGGGTCGCCCGACGAATAATGGTTCGTGATGTACGTGTTGTTCAACGCGTCTTTGCCCGCGATCTCGACCAGCTTCGGCGAATCCCAGCCGTCGCCGCCCATGATCGGCACGTTCAAGCCAAGCTCGCGCGCCTGCTTGACGATGAGGCCGACTTCTTCATAATAGCCCGGCAGGAAAATGAACTCTGGATTCTTTGATTTTATGCGCGTCAGCGTCGCACGGAAATCGGTGTCTTTCGCGACATACGCCTCTTCAGCGACAATTTTGCCGCCGCCTTGCGTGAACGCGTCTTTAAACGAAGCGGCCAGCCCTTTCGAATAGTCGCTCGAGCTGTCGATCAACACCGCCGCGTTTTTCACTTTCAGTTCGTTCAAGGCGAATTTGGCCGCCACCGTCCCTTGGAACGGGTCGATAAAGCACGTCCGGAAGACGAACTCGTTCACTTTGCCGTCTTTGTTCGTGATCGTCGGGTTCGTGCCTGTCGGCGTAATGAGCGGCACTTTATTGTCGTTGGCGACTTGCACTTGAGCGAGCGTGTTCGTGCTCGTCGCCGAGCCGATGATGGCGACGACTTTATCCTGGCTGATCAACTTGATCGCGCCGTTCGTCGCTTCGGCCGCTTCCGATTTGTTGTCGACTTTCACCAACTCCAGCTTTTTGCCGTTGATTCCTTCTTTGTTGATTTCCTCAAGCGCCAAGTCGAGCCCTTCCGCAATCGACTGGCCGTATGACGCGACCCCGCCGGACAGCTCAAGGTTGGCGCCGATTTTAATCACATCGCCGCCCCCGCCTCCGCCGCTGTTTCCGCCTGAAGAACTGCCTCCTTGCTGGTTGCCGCCGCAGCCGGCCAAAAGACCCGCCGTCAGCATCAATGAGAAAAAGACACCTGCTGCTCTTTTTTCTTCATTTCTTGTTCCCCCCATTGTTCAAAATGTTCTGTCACCAGAGCGCACACCTTTTTCTGCATACTATATCGATAGAGTCCGTCTGCCTTGTGCGCTCGTGCGCCGCGCCGGATGGCGCCGCAAACTGATGCATGCCTTCCGATGCCGGCCGTTCATTCCCCCTCTCAAACTGCTATGTAAATAATAAAACTATTTTCAATTTAATATAATATTACAAAATTCGAACCAACTCGTCTAGTTGTTTTCTATTTGAAAAACAAAAAAAGCTGTTTCCTCTTGACAAACGCCAGAGAAACAGCCAAAGCCCCTTCGCCGGGAAGAACACTTTTTTTGCATAACATTTCCATGTTTCTGTCAAAACCATTCCCAACGGCTGACGCGGGCACCCGTCAACCTAACGGAACTATATAGATGCAATTTG
>NZ_LDPD01000025.1:68703-74024 GCF_001026865.1 Geobacillus sp. ZGt-1
GCTTGCCTTCGACAGTCGAACGAGAACGATCGATTTAGGAAGATGACAGTCGCCGGCCTTTTAGAGGCGCGCATTGACAGCCTTTCCCACTACCGCTTCGGAAGCTGGATGGACGGGCCGACTTGACCGCCGTTTTTGTTGTAAAATTGCGGCACTTCTCCCGGAATAAAGCGCATCACAACTGGAATATCTGTTGTCACATTGGAAATTTTCGATGCAAAAGGAATGACGACTTGGATGTCGACCGATACATGAATATCAATTTCAATAAAAAAACTGTTAATATCATACGCTCGAATTTCTTTCGTCACTTCCGAGTCGACATTGCCAACGATCTGAAACTGCACCGGAATGCGCGGGCCGAGGTTGGCCAAGAGGGCATTATCCGTGATTTTTCCAAGCGGAATGTAATAAATGATGCCGCGGCTGTTTCCAGTTCCGGACTCGACTTCGGGAAGGACCATCCGTTCAAGCCGTCCTTCTGTCGCCGCCTTTAAGCTTTCCATCACATGATCATCCGTCTCCGATAAGATGCGATTGATCACCGCGGTGTCAAAATCGACCGACACAATTTTGCCGCTTTCGTCCTTTTGAACCGTGACCAGCTGCCGAAATTCAGGGTTGTCTTTTTGAAACTGCTGCTCAATGGCGTTATTGATCACCAAGTTGGCAATCCGCTTCGTTTCCGTTTCCGCAATCTCCATGAGCACCGGCTTAATGCCTTTATTGACAATCCAAAGGCTTACCGCCGTCGAGAACATAAAAAAAACGAACGTCAATAAAAACACATAGCGGAACGGGAGCGGCCCCTTCCGCACGAATCGGGGGCGCAACAAAATGAAAATCCCTCCTTTACAAGCTATATGTATGCTTGCAAGGAGGGATTTTTTCACCGCATTTTCAACAGCGCCTCTCTTCCTTTCATTCCCTCTTCAATGCCGAGCTCCAAAGCGGCGACTGTCACCGATTCGAGCGGCGCCTCGAGCAGCTGTTCAATCGTACGCACCCCGACCGCCCGCCCGGCGATAATGCCGCGATCACGCAATTTCTCATTCAACAGCGCCACATCGAGCGCTCCGCACATAATGTACCCTTTTTCACCCGCCACCGCCAACAAATTCGTTTTCGGCAGCTGGACGGACACAGCAATAAACGGATGTCCGTCAATGATGATCGGCTTCACTTCGACCATCGCCGCAGTCACTCTCCTTTCCATACTCCAATGTATGAAGCATGGAAAAAGAAGTGCCTGCCTATTGGGCCAATTTCCAAGCGAGAAGATCGCGCAAAAACTCCGGCATGTAATACGTTTTTTCCGCCGCCCGCTGAATTTGCGGATAAAAGTGGCCGATCGCAAACATATCGGTCGTCGCCACCTCATACGTGCGCTCGGGATCGAGCGGCTCGCCGTTGATCATAATGCGGCGGATATGCCATTGACCGTCCTCCTCGAGCCCGGCCTCGATGTCCACGCCGTCGTACACCATTTCCCCCATCACTTCGCCGCGGAAGCCAAACCCTTTAAACTGCCAATGCTTCATCCGTTCCGTGTTGGCCTCAAGGATAATCTCTTTGAGCTCCGCGCCGCGCAGCTTCACCTTGCACGGGTTGAGCGGATGCGGGCAAATGCGATGCAAATCTTTTTTCGTCACCGGCCCTTTCGCAAGCGGCGCAAGCAGCACGCCGGCGTTAACCATGCCAATGTCCGCTTGGCACCACTCACGCAAAGCGGAAGCAAGCAAATTCCCAAGCGGCGACGGGGCGAACCAGTCAAGCGGCAAGTCATCATGGAGCACGGCGACTTGTTCCGCTTCAAGCCGCGCCAAACTTTCCTGCTCAAGACAAACAAGATGGCGCTCGACCGCCTCGGAGCGGGGCAATGGTTCGACATCCACGACCGTCGCGGATGCCCTGGACAGCCGGTTTTGGTCAATCTCCAGCTTGACCACCCCAACATATTTTCCGTATTTCCCCGCCGCGCAAAGCAGTGTTTGATTCAATGTTTTTCCTTCTGGAAACACATGGTGGGTGTGAGCGCCTAAAATAATGTCCACGCCTGGGATCGTCGCAGCGATTTTTTCATCCTCATTCACCCCAAGATGAGACAGCACAACGACGCAATCGGCCTTTTGCCTCACTTCCTCCACCGCCGCTGCCAACATGTCAAACGGCGGAACGATCTTCCAGCCGAGCAGCTCGTAAAAGTGAGAAAACGGAGCGGTGGCGCCAACCACCCCAATGCGAAACGTCTCCGTCGCCGGGATGACGACATACGGCAACGCCCAATGCGGCCGCACGCCATCGCGGCGAAACAAATTGGCGACAACGACCGGAAACCGAGCCTGTTCGTACAACGTATCCAGTTCATCATGATCAAGGGTGATCCCTTCGTTGTTGCCGATCGTCACCGCATCATAGTGAAGATCGTTCAATAAGTCCACATTCGCTTTTCCACGCGTCGCCTCGGTAATCGGGTGCACGCGGTCGAGAAAATCGCCCACATCAAACAAAAGCATCGCCTCGTTGCGCGCGCGATGCTCCCTTCTCCGTTCTGACAAAAAGCGGGCGATTTGCGGCCAATGTTCAAAATGGCTGTGCACGTCGTTCGTATGATAAATATAGACGGTTTGCTTCAATGCGCAAGCCTCCTTGGTTACGAAAAACTTTCGATCACAAGCCGAAGGCCAAGCAAAACGAGCACCATCCGAAGCACGACGACAAGCGTCCGGCTTGGCATCCGCTTATTGATCCACGCTCCGGTTTTCGCCCCGATCCACACCCCAGGAATGAGGGCCAGGGCAAACGACCATTGCACGTTTCCCATCGCGACATGGGTGAGAGAGCCGACGAGCGAGGACAAAAAAATCATCAACATCGACGTGGCGACCGCCACATGGGGCGGAAAGCGAAACAGCACGATCATCGCCGGCACCATGAGCGAGCCGCCGCCAATGCCAAACAACCCGCCGAAAAAGCCGACGACAAACGCGATGGCGACCGCCATGAGCGGCTGATAGCCGTATGTGAACACCTCACCGTTTCGGTCCGTGTACGTTCGCACAACACGCCGTTTCCACCACGGCGCCGGCCGCGCCTGCTCCGCCGCCGTTCGTTCGACCCCGTTTTCTTTCGCCGCCGCCGTCTCGTCAGCCGAACGCTTCGTTTTCTTTTGACTCAGCGACAAAAAGAGCGACATGGCGATTAAAAACAGCCCAAAATACAATGAAAAATGAGCGGCGCTCAGCGTATTGTTCACCCAAGCGCCGATGACCGCCCCGGGAACGCTGCCAAGGCAAAAGAGCAAGCCGCTTTGATAGTCGACCATTTTGTCTTTCATATACGACAATGTGGACGATAAGCCATTGAAAATAATGACGACAAGCGACGTGCCGACCGCGACCTGCGGCGTCACCGCCGACAGCCAGCCGAGCGCGCCGAAAAACAGAAGCGCCGGCACGATGATCACCCCGCCGCCAAGGCCGGCCAAGCTGCCCACCGTCCCCGCGATAAAGCCGATCAAAAAAAGCAACATATACGCCATTTTGTCTCTCCCCCCCGCTTCAAAACAAACCAAGCTGCCGCGGCGCCAGGCCCGTGTACTCAATGCCAAGCAAATCGATCAATTGTTTGGCGTTGTCAGCGGCATCGCCGCCGGAGTTGTTGTTAAACAGCACGTAAATTTGTTTCGTTTTTTGCTTTAATGCCTCGATATGGCGCGCCCACTCGCGCAGCTCGCGCTCGTTGTATCGATACAAGTAGCGGACCGCCCGCCAGTTCTCGCCGGCCGTCGCCTTGTTCCAGCCGTGGACATTCCGTCCGTGCAGGCGGATGAGCGTCTTTTCCCGGTCGGTCGGATGCAAAACGGTCGGCACCGACCCTTCCCCCGCCTGCGGCTCGTCGCAAATCGCGTGAATCCACCCTTCCTCTTCCATAAAGCGAAGCGTTTTGTCATAAAAGCGCGGCGAAAACCACGATTGGTGCCGAAATTCGAGCGCCGCCGGCACCTCCCCCATCCGCGCTTTCACCCAGCGCAAGTACTCCACATGCTCGCGCCGACAGTCAAACCACGGCGGAAACTGAAACAGCACCATCGCCAGCTTCCCCGCTTCCTGAAACGGCGCGATCGAGTCCAAAAACGCGGCAAACATCGCTTCCTTGCTTTCATACGGAATCGGGCCGCGCTCATGCCCGGTCATTCCTTGGTATGCCTTCACGATAAACTGAAACGACGGCGGCGTCTCGCGAATCCACTTTTCCACGTTCGAACGCGGCTGAATGGCGTAAAAGTACGAATCGACCTCGACCGTCGGAAAATGGGCCGCGTATTCCAGCAACTTGTCTTTCGCCGCAAGACCTGGCGGATAGAGGCTGTCATGATCCCCCCAACCAGTCAGTCCGATGTAAATCATCACGATCACCAATTCGTTCGATTTCCAGCTATCTTCACTATACCATAAGCGCGGGCGGCGCGAAATAAAAATGACCGCCGCACCATCAAGGGCAATGGCAGTTCATAGATTCATAACATCCATAATTTACAATCGAGGAACGATTGCGATACAATGATACCCATCGAAACATTCTGACAATGGGAGGGCTGTCCAATGATCCATCTGTACCCGTTTCTTCTCTTATCGATATTTTTGATTGTGCTGCCCGGCCCCGACACAGCGGTGGTGACCAAAAACACCATTTCCGCAGGGAAGATCGGCGGCTTGAAAACCGCACTATATAGATGCAACGAAATTTAAATTGCATCTATATAGGGGTTTGCTGCGCCTTGTTTCTCCACACCGCCGCGGCGTCGCTCGGGCTTTCCGCCGTCATTATGCAATCGGCCTTGCTGTTTTCGATCCTGAAGTATGTGGGTGCTGTGTACTTAACGTATTTAGGCGCTAAGGCATTATATGGGGTCATGAAAAAAGGCGAAGCCCCCAGTGTGGAAACGGACATCAGAGGAGGAGGAGAACATACCGCCTGCTTCAAGCAAGGGTTTCTGACCGATTTCTTAAATCCGAAAGTGGCGGCCTTTTTCTTAACGTTTTTGCCGCAGTTCGTGGCGCCCGGCGCGCACTCCTTCGCTCCGTTTCTCCTAATGGGGGCGGCTTATACGGCGATGACCGCGATATGGTTTTTGTTTTACATTTCCTTCATCCATTATATCAGCGACTTCATGAAGCGGCCGAAAACGAAGAAATGGATTGAAGGCATCACGGGCGCGGTGATGATCGGGTTCGGCATCAAATTGGCGCTTGAAAAAGTGCAGCGCTAAACAGGAAGACTGAGCGCGGCTGAACAGATCCGCCTGGCATTTGAAATCA
>NZ_LDPD01000025.1:74041-75028 GCF_001026865.1 Geobacillus sp. ZGt-1
AAAAAGAGCGCTCCCTCGAAACAAAACATTCCATCCCGCTTCATCACGGCCGGATGGAGATTCGGATCACCGGAGACTTGAACATCACCGCGTCAGCCTTTTCATTCCAGTTATAAACATCTTGGAAAGAAAACAAATCCTTTTCTCTCCATGTCCGATTAGCATGAACATAAAATCCCTCAACATCCATATACGTTTGCGCGTGATCCGAAGGGACAATTTCAGAATACACATATCCAAAGTGGCGGTTGTTTTCCTTGTGCAGAGAATTTTTGATCATATACCCTACAACAGAAGATTGGTAAGGTTTCCTACTATGTTGTATGCTGACGTGAGACGCATCCCGATACGTCTTGTAGGAGCTATAAAGCTGATGATAATCGACAACCGCATTTTCAGTCGTCAAAATCCCGTAAAAATCCGTCTCCTTTTCTTTCGGATCGATAAGCCATTCATACGACAAGACGACGGCATATCGATGCTCTTCTCGACTTAACAAGGAAACGGATATGGTCAATTCCATGATGTTCTTTTTTTGATCGGTGTAAATCGTGGACGCGGTGCATAATTTCTGTTTCTCGATATGGCATCGGATCATTGGATGATCCGCCTGTTTCTTGAAAATCTCCTTCACCGTTTGTTCATCGAGCTCATGCCATTGATTCGCCGCACTTCTCGCGCGAAAAAAATCCATCTCCTCCCGATCCAAGTGACGAATCTCTTCTTTCGTCATCCCCAGCCGAAAGAAAGCCGCAGCCTCCTTGTTTTTGAGCTGTCGGTTGACTTTATTGGCGTTTTCCGGCTCTCTAATGAGATTTTCTATCTCTTCTTGATCAAAACCTTGTCTTTTTGCATCCAAATGATGAGCCTGTAAATTCATCTCCTGATGATCGCAGCCAGCTAGCATTGTACACAACAAAACATAACGGAGGATCCGTTTCAATGATAAGCCACCCTCTTCACCGTAAGGTATTGTCAAAAGTTTAT
>NZ_LDPD01000025.1:79361-85402 GCF_001026865.1 Geobacillus sp. ZGt-1
GCCCAAAAAAGAGCGCTCCCCTAAAAACATGCTCCCATGAGGGAGGAAATGGCCTGCAGGGCGGCCTTGACGCTTCCAGAGACCACCGGAGAGAATAAGCGCCGGCCGCTCCCTTGTTTTGCCCTGCGTCGATCATGTGGGCGTTTTGTGGGGGAAGCACCCCCAAGCGAACGCTCCACCCTTGATTCATCAAGCTTACCCAATGCTTCCTTCCATCTCGAATTTGATCAAGCGGTTCATCTCGACCGCGTATTCCATCGGCAGCTCCCGCGTGAACGGCTCGATGAAGCCCATGACGATCATTTCCGTCGCTTCCTGCTCGGAAATGCCGCGGCTCATCAAGTAGAACAGCTGCTCTTCCGACACTTTCGACACTTTCGCTTCGTGTTCAAGCGACACGTTGTCGTTTAAAATTTCGTTGTACGGAATCGTATCCGATGTCGACTGGTTGTCGAGAATGAGCGTATCGCATTCGATGTTCGAGCGCGAGCCGGACGCTTTGCGGCCGAAATGGACCATGCCGCGATACGTCACCTTGCCGCCTTGTTTCGAGATCGACTTCGAGACGATCGTCGACGACGTATTCGGCGCCAGATGAATCATTTTCGCCCCGGCGTCTTGGTGCTGCCCTTTGCCGGCGATGGCAATCGACAGTGTCAAGCCGCGCGCCCCTTCGCCTTTTAAGATGACGGCCGGGTATTTCATCGTCAGCTTCGAGCCGATGTTGCCGTCAATCCATTCCATCGTCGCGTTTTCTTCGCAGACGGCGCGCTTCGTCACCAAGTTGAAGACGTTGTTCGCCCAGTTTTGGATCGTCGTGTAGCGGCAGTACGCGCCTTTTTTGACGATGATCTCAACAACCGCGCTATGGAGCGAGTTCGTCGTGTAAATCGGCGCCGTGCAGCCCTCGACGTAATGGACGTGCGCCCCTTCGTCCACGATGATGAGCGTCCGTTCAAACTGCCCCATGTTTTCCGAGTTGATGCGGAAGTACGCCTGAAGCGGCGTATCGACTTTGACGCCTTTCGGGACGTAGATGAACGAACCGCCCGACCAGACGGCCGAGTTCAAGGCCGCAAATTTGTTGTCCGTCGGCGGCACGACTTTGGCGAAATACTCGCGGAACAAGTCTTCGTTTTCCTTCAGCGCCGAGTCGGTGTCTTTAAAGATGACACCGAGTTTTTCGAGGTCTTCTTTCATGTTGTGGTAGACGACCTCGGATTCATATTGCGCCGAGACGCCGGCCAAATATTTTTGTTCCGCCTCTGGAATCCCTAATTTATCGAACGTCGCTTTAATTTCCGCCGGCACTTCATCCCATGAGCGGCCCGATTTTTCCGTCGGTTTGACGTAGTACGTAATTTCATCGAAATCGAGGCTTGACAAGTCGCCGCCCCATTGCGGCATCGGTTTGCTGTAGAAGATGTCGAGCGCTTTTAAGCGGAACTCGAGCATCCATTGCGGCTCGTTTTTCATCCGCGAAATTTCTTCGACGACTTCACGCGTCAGGCCGCGCTGGGCGCGGAAGACGGAGACGTCCTTGTCGACGAAGCCGTACTTGTATTCACCGATTTCCGGTGCTTTTTTCGCCATCTCGGTTCACCTTCCTTCATGTTCATGATTGTGCAGCCCTTTTTCGAGCGCTTTCCACGCGAGCGTCGCGCATTTGATGCGGGCCGGAAACTTGGAAACGCCTTGGAGCGCTTCGATGTCGCCAAGGTCGACGGAATCGTCGTACTCTTTCCCTTGGATCATGTCGGAAAAAATGTGGGCGAGCCGAAGCGCTTCTTCCACCGTTTTCCCTTTGATCGCCTGCGTCATCATCGACGCCGACGACATCGAAATCGAACAGCCTTCCCCTTCAAATTTGACGTCGGCGACTTTTCCGTCTTCAACTTTCATCGTCAAGTGGATGCGGTCGCCGCACGTCGGGTTGTTCATGTTGACATCGACGTTCGTGCCCTCAAGCACCCCGCGGTTGCGCGGGTTTTTATAATGATCCATAATGACTTGGCGGTAAAGCTGGTCCAACGGATGGTTAGAAGACATGGCTGAAGTACTCCTTCGCTTTCTGTAATGCGGCGATGAACCGGTCGATTTCCTCTTTCGTATTGTAAAGGTAAAAGCTCGCCCGGGCGGTCGCCGTCACGCCGAGCCATTTCATGAGCGGCTGGGCGCAATGGTGGCCGGCGCGGATGGCGACCCCTTCTGCGTCCAAAACGGTCGCCACATCGTGCGGATGCACCCCTTCGATGTTAAACGTCACAAGCCCCGCCCGTTCTTTCGGGCCATAGACGGTGACGCCGTCGATGTCCGCCATTCGTTCAAGCGCATATTGCGCCAGCTCGTGCTCATGGGCGGCGATGGCGTCCAAGCCGACTTGTTCAAGGAAATCGATCGCCGCCCCAAGGCCAATCGCCCCGGCGATGATCGGCGTGCCGCCTTCAAACTTCCACGGCAGCTCTTTCCACGTTGAGTCGTACAGCTCGACAAAATCGATCATTTCGCCGCCGAACTCGACCGGCTCCATCTGCTCAAGCCATTTCTTTTTGCCATATAATACGCCGATTCCCGTCGGCCCGCACATTTTATGGCCGGAAAGGGCGAGAAAATCGCAATCAAGTTCCTGAACATCGACCTTCATATGCGGAGCGCTTTGCGCCGCATCGACGACGACGACCGCCCCGCGCTCATGGGCGAGGCGGGCGATCTCCCGCACCGGGTTGATCGTCCCAAGCACGTTCGATACATGAGCAATGGCGACAATCTTCGCTGCTTCGGTGACGGTCGCCTCGACATCGCGCAGATCGATCGTGCCGTCTTCCTGCATTGGAATGTATTTTAACGTCGCCCCCGTTTGCTTCGCCAGCTGCTGCCACGGAATCAAGTTGCTGTGATGCTCCATGTACGTGATGACGATCTCATCGCCTTCTTTGACGTTGGCGCGCCCGTAGCTTGCAGCGACCAAGTTGAGCGCAGCGGTTGTGCCGCGCGTAAAGATGATTTCCTGCGCCGATTGGGCGTTTAAAAACCGCCGCACTTTTTCGCGCGCGCCTTCGTACGCGTCCGTCGCCTTCGTCCCGAGCGTATGGACGCCGCGGTGGACGTTCGAGTTGTACTCGCGGTAATAGCGGTCAAGCGCCTCAATCACCGGCAGCGGCTTTTGCGATGTCGCCGCGCTGTCGAAATAAACGAGCGGATGGCCGTTGACGTCCTGATGCAAAATTGGAAACAACGCGCGAATGTCGTTTACATTCATGATTGAACTTTCCTTTCAATCACTTCAATTAATTGGTTTTTCACGCCTTCAATTGGAATCGCCTCGACGACCGGCGCCAAAAAGCCGTGGATGATGAGCCGTTCCGCGTCGCGTCTCGGAATGCCGCGGCTCATTAAGTAATACAATTGGATCGGATCGACGCGTCCCACCGATGCCGCGTGGCCCGCCATGACGTCGTCTTCATCAATGAGCAAAATCGGGTTCGCATCGCCGCGCGCTTTTTCGCTCAACATCAAGACGCGCGACTCCTGCTCGGCGTTTGATTTTGACGCGCCGTGCTCAATTTTCCCGATGCCGTTGAAAATCGAGGTCGCGCTGTCGCGGACGACGCCGTGTTTTAAAATGTGGCCTTCTGTATGCTTTCCGTAATGAATGACGCTCGTCGTAAAGTTTTGCACTTGCTCGCCGCGGCTGACCGCGACCGTTTTCGTATCGCCGAACGAGCCGTCGCCGACAAGGCGGGTGATGTTCTCGGAGACCGTGTTGCCGTCATTCATCAGCCCGAGCGCCCATTCGATCCGTCCGTCGCGCCCGGCGATGCCGCGCCGATTGACATACGTCGTTGTGCCTTTGGCCAAATGGTCGACAGCGGCGAAAAAGACGCTTGCGTTCGCTTGGGCAAACACCTCGGCAACCACATTGACGACCGCGTTTCCTTCGCGGCTTGCCGATATATAATTTTCGACAAACACGACGCGGCTGTTGTCTTCCGCCACGACGATGACATGGTTGAACAAGGCGATATCGTCTTCGTCTTGAATATAGACCGCCTGAAGCGGCGTTTCAATCTCCACGTTTTTCGGCACATAGACAAACACACCGCCGTTGAGCAGCGCCGCATGGAGCGCGGCAAGGCGGTGCTCATCCGGCTTGACCGCCGTCATCAAATAGTTTTTCAGCAAATCGCCATGCTCGCGCGCTGCTGTGAAGATGTCGGTGAAAATGACGCCTTTTTCTTTTAATTCATCGGACAGCGACACGTACGCCGGCGTATGGTTGCGCTGCACGTACAAGTTTTTCGTTCCTTCGCCCGCCTCGATGAGCGCCTTGACCGCTTCCGGCAAATCGTCAAGACCATCATACGGCGCGCTGTCGACCGTGTGGCGGGCGAACTCGGTGAAATTCCATTTGTCGATTTTCGTCTTCTCCGGTTTCGGAAGCGGCAGCCGCTCCGCCAGCCGAAGCGCCTCAAGGCGCCGCGCCGTCAGCCAGTCCGGCTCGCCGCGCCCGCTTGAGAACGTGCGGATGTATGTTTCATCGAATGGGATTTTCGTTTCTGTCGCCATAATCCTCCTCCTAACGCTTACGCTTCTTGTCCGACCGTTTCGTCTTCAATGCCAAGCTCTTTTTTGATCCAGTCGTACCCTTCCGCCTCAAGCCGCTGCGCCAGTTCCGGACCGCCGGATTTGACGATGCGCCCTTGCATCATGACGTGCACGTAATCCGGCGTGATGTAGTTCAATAACCGTTGGTAGTGAGTGATGATCAAACAGCCGAATTCGCTGCTGCGCATTTCGTTGACGCCTTTGGCGACAATTTTCAGCGCGTCAATGTCCAATCCGGAGTCGATCTCGTCCAAAATGGCGATTTTCGGTTCAAGCATCATCAGCTGCAAAATTTCATTTCGCTTTTTCTCCCCGCCCGAGAATCCTTCGTTCAAGTAACGGTGCGCCATATCCGGGTTCATTTCGAGAAACGCCATTTTTTCATCGAGCTTGCGGATGAATTTCATGAGCGAAATTTCGTTGCCCTCGCCAAGCCGGGCATTGATCGCAGCGCGCAAAAAGTCGGCGTTCGTCACTCCACTGATTTCGCTTGGGTATTGCATCGCCAAAAACAGGCCGGCGCGCGCCCGTTCGTCGACTTCCATCTCAAGGACATCCTGGCCGTCGAGCGTCACCGATCCTTCTGTCACTTCATATTTTGGATGGCCCATAATGGCCGATGCCAGCGTCGACTTCCCCGTTCCGTTCGGACCCATGATGGCGTGGATTTCCCCGCCTTTGATTTCCAAGTCAACCCCTTTTAAAATCTCTTTCCCTTCCACCGCAACGTGGAGATTTTGAATCGTCAACACTGCCATGCAGCATACCTCCAATTTCTGCTTGAAAATAGTCATCGCTCGCTGTTGACCCAGCGGACGCTCATTCTCATTTTATTCTCATTACAATCTTATAACAAATGAAAAATATGCGCAACTATTCCGCCCCCTTTTTCACTATGTAGACGCAACTAAACGGAGAAAAACAGGAAAAAGGGACAGCGCTTTTTATATTTTACACGAAAACGGGCTGTTTGTACGAGCTTTTGCAAAAAAAAAGACCCCGTTGCCGGAGTCTAATGGGCTGTCCGCAGCTCGCGGAGGCATTCCTGCACGAGCGTCACCGCCTGGCTCATCGCCGCCCCGCCGCCAAACGCGGCCGCCACCGCGCATACTTCCAAAATTTCCCGTTCCGACGCTCCTTCGTCAAGGCATCCTTTCGTATGGTAAATCGTGCAATACTCGTCTTGCGCCGCCAAGCTGATGCCGAGGGCAATCAATTGTTTTTCTTTTTTTGACAGCGCTCCCTCGGCAAAGCACGCTTCCGTAAACGCGTTAAACCGCTCGGCCACATTCGGAAGTTTTTTGGTGAACGCCCCAATTCCCTCTTTGTAGCGATGAAGCGCGGATTCGACCGATGCATGTGTTCCGTTGTTCATCATCATTTTCCTCCCTTTGTTCGTTTCTGCTGTTAGTATGCGTCAACTACCCCCACTTCGC
>NZ_LDPD01000025.1:85407-90678 GCF_001026865.1 Geobacillus sp. ZGt-1
GAATGGTATTGAAAGGGTGTGGAAACACCACCGTTTCGCGATCATAGATGGAACGTCATGATGAAAACCGCCTGTTCTGTTCAACTTCCATCATCAATACAAAAGGGGGAAATGCGATTGATTCGTTGGGTTGTCTTTGCCTTAACAGCCGCTTTCGCTTCGTTTTTGACGTGGATCATCATCGGCAACACCCTCGGTGAACAGGGAGACGGCGCCTTCAGCTTAACGGCTGTGATCGTCCTGCAAAACTGCGTCATCATCGTTATGCTCGCCGCCGTACTGGCGCGTTTGAACGGCCGATGAAGAGCGGAGAAACAGGTCGGCCGCGGCGCCCTCGGATTCAGAATCGTTTTAACCTTTGCTGCTTTCTTTTCGTTTAAGGGGAGCGGCTTTTTGGGGACAAAAAAGAAACGGAAGCGAAACGCTCCCGTTATTGATTGTTTTCCGCCGCTGGAATGACGGCGCCGTGGTATTTTTCTTTAATGAAATCTTGGATTTCTTTCGATTGCAGCACTTCGACAAGCGTTTTGATTTCTTTCCGGTTTTCATCGCCTTTGCGCACCGCAATAATGTTCACATACGGATTGTTTTTCGGCGACTCAACGGCGATCGGGTCTTTCGCCGGGTCCAAACCGGCGTCAAGCGCATAGTTGGCGTTGATCAGCACCGCATCGCCTTCGCCGTTTTTGTAAATTTGCGGCAGAAGCCCGGCGTCGACATCGGCCTTAAATTTTAAATGCTTTGGATTTTCGATGATGTCATTGACTGTCGCTTTCGTTTTATCGACGCCCGGTTTCAATTTAATGAGCCCTTTTTCTTGCAGCATCGATAAAATGCGGCCATGGTCGGCGACCGAGTTGCTCATGATGATCGTCGCGCCGTCCGGCAGTTCTTCAATGCTTTTGTATTTTTTCGAGTATAAGCCGATCGGCTCGATATGAATGCCGCCGGCGTTGACGAAATCATAGCCGTACTCTTTCTTTTGCGATTCCAAATACGGAATGTGTTGGAAATAGTTTGCGTCGATTTGCTTCTCAGCCAGCGCTTTGTTCGGCAAGATGTAATCTTGGAACGTAATGATCTCCAAGTCGATGCCTTTTTTCTTCAAAATCGGTTTCGCTTTTTCCAAAATTTCCGCATGCGGCACGTTCGACGCACCGACTTTCAACTTCACCAATTTGCCGTCTTTGCCGCCTTCCGCGCTGTCGTTATTGTTGCCGCCGCATGCCGCCAAAGCGAGCACGAGAATGGCGGCGAGCAACACACCCAACCATTTCTTCATCAGTTGTTTCCCCCTTTATCGTTTATCGATTTTCGAAGTGACAAAGTCACCGATCAGCTGAATGATAAATACAATGACCAACACCAATACGGTTGCGACAAATGTCACATCGTTATGGTTGCGCTGGAACCCTTCCAAATACGCCAAGTTCCCAAGCCCGCCGGCGCCGATGGCTCCAGCCATCGCTGTATAGCTGACGAGCGACACCGCCGTCACCGTAATGCCGGAGACAAGCGCCGGCAATGACTCCGGCAGCAGCACTTTCCAAATGATCGTCCACGTTGAGGCGCCCATCGCTTGGGCTGCTTCGATGACGCCTTTATCAATTTCGCGAAGAGCGATTTCGACCATGCGGGCGTAAAACGGCGCGGCCCCAATGACCAAAGCCGGCAGCGCCGCATTGGCGCCAAGCATCGTCCCGACGAGCCATGTTGTAAACGGAATGAGCAAAATGATCAAAATAATAAACGGAATAGAGCGGAAAATGTTCACAAACGCCGCAACCACGGTATTGACAAACCGGTTTTCCCATAGGTTGCCCTTCGCTGTCAAAAATAGAAGCAAGCCAAGAACGATTCCGAGGACGAAAGTGGCCGCCACCGCCACTCCCGTCATATACAGCGTCTCGACCGTCGCCGCCCACACCGTCTCCCATTGCACGTTCGGCAGGAGGTTAGCGAGCATCGTGAATCACCTCCACCGCCACCTGCTGGCGTTGAATATAGTCAAGCGCCCGGTCGATTTCATCCCTCGCCCCGTCGAGGTGCACAAACAGCACCCCATAGGCGCCTTGATGGGTTTGCGAAATTTTCCCTTGCAAAATGTTGACATCGACGGCAAATTGCCGCACGACCTGGCTGATGAGCGGCTTTCCGGCTGCCGCGCCGACGAACGTCAGCTGCGCGATCAGCCCGCTCGGGTATTGGCCAAACAAATGGGAAATCGCCTCTTCCGTCTCCTCGGGCTCGATCAGCTGCTTGACGAACCGTTTCGTAATCGGCTGCTGCGGGTTGCGGAACACATGCAACACTTCGCCTTGCTCGACGATTCGGCCGCTTTCCATCACCGCAACGCGGTCGCAAATTTTGCGGATGACGTGCATTTCATGGGTGATCAGCACAATCGTCAGCCCGAGACGCTTGTTGATGTCAACGAGCAAGTCCAAAATCGCATCGGTCGTCTGCGGGTCCAACGCCGATGTCGCCTCGTCGCACAGCAAGACTTTCGGGTTGTTGGCGAGCGCCCGGGCGATGCCGACCCGCTGCTTTTGCCCGCCGCTCAGCTGCGACGGGTAGGCATCCTCGCGCCCGGAAAGGCCGACAAGCTCGATCAATTCATCCACCCGCTTGTTCCGCTCCTCTTTCGGGACGCCGGCAATTTCAAGCGGAAAGGCAATGTTTTCCCTGACTGTGCGAGACCAAAGCAAGTTGAAATGCTGGAAAATCATCCCGATTTCTTGGCGCGCCTTGCGCAGCTCCCGCCCTTTCACGCGCGTCATATCGCGCCCGGCGACGACCACCCGGCCGCTCGTCGGCTTCTCGAGCCCATTGAGCAAGCGGATGAGCGTACTTTTCCCAGCGCCGCTGTAGCCGATAATGCCGAAAATTTCTCCTTCGCGAATCTCAAGCGACACATTGTCGACGGCTGTGACCGAACCGTTGGCCGCTTGATAGATTTTCGTCACTTGTTCGAGTGTAATCATCGTTTCACCTTCCTCCCCAAGCGGCAGAGCGCAAAAAGAAAACCTTTCTGCCCGCAGAGAACAGAAAGGTATTGTGCACCATTCCGTCTCTTATCTCTCAAAGCAGGCCGCTTTGTGTGAATTGGCACCATTTCAGCACATGCGCTGACGGTTGCCGGGCTTCATTGGGCACATCCCTCCACCTCTCTTGATAAGAGCGCAACAATCGCCTATTCAATTGACTACGAATGTGATTGTATCATTGTCTGTCGAAGCGTGTCAACATCTTTTTTATCCGACGTCCCGATAAGGCTTAGCCAAATGGAGGAGCGACTCAAGCAGCAACAGATGACGAAAGCTTCCCGATACATGCACTTCGCGCAGCCGGACGAGCTGCTGCAGCTTCAGTTCGCCGTTCAGCAGGGACGCGAGCGCCTCTTTGGAACCGCGCACCGTCAATGTTTTCCGTTCATCGTTTTCCATCCCTCTAGCGGCTGATTCCTTGCCGATCAACAGCAAGGCGGTTTCGTCATCGCTTTCAAACCGAACATACAGCTGCTCATCCGGCAAAATCGGCACCAAATGGCGCAACACTTGCATCCGTTCCACGAACTGCCCAACTAATTCACGCATTTCCATGGATATCCCCTCCCCCATTTTTATTTTTTCACTTCCACCTGAAGAGGAGAAATCCTTTACAAAAATCTCGACAACCCGTTGACGAACGAGCGCCGTTTTTGTCATTTCCCAAGAAATGTGTCAAACAGCGTCAAAAAAAGGCGAATCATCGGGACGGCAAGCAGGCTTGAATCACTTCGTACAAATACGGAACGGAATGAAAGGCATACCACTTGCCTGCGACCGTTCCGTCCCTAAAAAGAAGCAGGCAAGGAACGCTTTCAATTTTCCACGCAACGGCCTGCTCAGGGATATAGTTGATGTCCGTTTCGTAAAACGGCAGCGCCGGAAACAACTGCTCCACCACCGTGAGCATCCGCCGCGCCAGCTGGCACGTGCCGCACAGCGGGGTATACAAGTAAAGGGCCAGAAGCGGCTCGACTTCCACCACTCGCATGACATCGTTTCGGTCGATCGCTTTCACTCGCCTCTTCCCCTCATGAGCGATTCGATGCGGACGTCGAAACGAGCGCGCAACAGCACTTGCGCCAAGTGCCAAGGCGGAGCGGCCGCCACTTCGCGATACGCCCGGTCAATGTAAAGATGCTCCGCCTCTGGAAACATGCGGCGAAACTGCCGGCGCAATTTTTCTCCCGCCTCATCGGCATCGGCCAAGACGTATACATCGCATCCTTCCAGCTCATCGGCCAGCTCCTCAAGGCGCGCATCACTGATCGTGCCGTTTGTGCAGACGATGACGACTGGTTCGTTCAGCACCGCCGCCACTTTTTGCTTGTCTGATCGCCCTTCGACGATGATCACTTTTTCCACGCGTCGCATGTCCGACCCACCTAACTTCAAATGAGGATACTATTATTGTATGTCTTGCGCCGGCCAAATGTTGAAAATGAAAAGCAACGGCCATCCACCGTTGCCTTTCAACACCAGCCCGCTTCCCCGTCGCAATCGACATATTTTTGGTCCGGCTCAACGGTAGCGGTCACCTGTTTGTAAATTCTTCCGTTTTGTTCGGTATACCCCTTTTTCAACGGGACGGCCGCCGGAAGCGGAAGGCGCCCGATGAGCTCTCCTTCCTCGTACAACTCCAGCGAGCGGCCGTTCAGTTTGCCGATGATCCGGTCCGTGACATCTATGCGCGTCGTTTGCAGCGCCATCGCGAGCACCCCTTTTTTCAATCAAATTCCGGTATGTATAGAGTGCCCGAATCGAAGCGAAGATTGCAGGAACGTTTATCCTTCGTTGATCATCGCCTCGTATTGTTCCGCCGTCAACAAATTGTCGATTTCGCTCAAATCATTCGGTTTGACGACGATCATCCACGCTTTGTCATACGGCGATTCGTTCACGTACTCCGGATGGTCATTTAACGCCTCATTCACTTCAACGACCGTGCCGCTGATCGGCGCATACAATTCCGAGACCGTTTTCACCGATTCAACGCTGCCGAACGGCTCGTTCGCCGTAACCTCTGCGCCGACTTCCGGCAGCTCGACAAAGACGATGTCGCCAAGCTCTGATTGGGCGTAATCCGTAATGCCGATGCGCACGTTCTCTCCTTCCACGCGCACCCACTCATGCTCCTTTGTATAGCGAAGTTCTTTCGGCGTGTTCATCGTATCCCTCCATTGCGACAAAATGTATATTCCTTTTCATCATAACCGATTTTCCG
>NZ_LDPD01000025.1:90714-92669 GCF_001026865.1 Geobacillus sp. ZGt-1
TTTTTTATGTCCCCGCCGCGAAAAACGCCTCGTATTCTTGTTCGCGAAAGCCCACGACGACCCGCTCGCCGTCCGTCAAAATCGGCCGTTTGACCAACATCCCGTCCGAGGCGAGCCAATCGAGCATCTCGTCTTCCGATGCGCGGTCGAGCTTGTCCTTCAAGCCAAGCTCGCGGTATTTCATCCCGCTCGTGTTGAAAAATTTTTTGAGCGGCAGCCCGCTTTGACGGTGCAAACGGGCGAGCTGCTCTTTCGTCAGCGGCTCGTCGACCAAATGCACCGTTTGCACCTCAATGCCGTGTTCATCCAACCATTTTTTCGCCTTCCGGCACGTTCCGCATTTTGGATACCAATAGAGCGTGAGCGCCATCTTCACTCCTCCCTTTCATTTCCGCTGTGTGGCAAACAAATAAGAAGCACCAGGCAAACGCCTGGCACTTCCCATTATCACACAATATACCGTTCGGCTTCAATGAGCGCGGCGGCCGCTTCGCGTTTTTTCGCGATCACGTTGATCGGCGTATGGCGCGTCAGCCGTCGGAGAGCGGCGAGCATCATCCGCAGCGTGTCTCCTTGTTCGACGGCGACGAGCGTTTCTTTCGCATGGGCTTCAATTTCATTGAACGCCTCTTGGCAGAAAATTTGCGTGTACAGCAATTTTTGTTTGTTTTTCTCCTCACCGCTCGCCTGAATCGCTTTTTCCGTGCGCAAAAGCGCTGATTCCATCGCATAAATGTTCGAGACGATGTCGGCGATGTTGACGAGCACTTCTTGCTCTTCTTCAATGCGCTGGCCGTATTTTTGCGCCGCTAAACCGGCGACCATCAAGGCGATTTTTTTCGCGTTGCGCACCAAGTATTTCTCTTGTTCCAGCGCGCCCGTCCCCGGCTCTTCGGCGGCCATCATCATCAGTTCTTCCTGAAGCTGCTGCGCTTTTTGGAAGAGCGGCAGCTCGCCTTTTAACGCCTTTTTCAAATACATGCCCGGCACGAGAAGGCGGTTGATTTCGTTCGTCCCCTCGAAAATGCGGTTGATGCGCGAATCGCGGTAGGCGCGCTCAATTTCGTATTCCTGCATAAAGCCGTACCCGCCGTGGATTTGCACGCCTTCATCCACGATGTAATCGAGCACTTCCGTGGCAAAAAACTTGTTCAATGAGCATTCGATCGCATATTCGGCGATCGATTTCGCCACTTCTTTGCCATCTTTCGCCTTTTCCGCATCAAGCAGGCCCATCCGTTCATCGAACAAGCCGACCGTGCGGTAAACCGAGCTTTCGGCGGCATACAGGCGCGACGCCATCGTCGCGAATTTTTCCTGCGTCAACGTAAACTGCGAAATCGGCCGTTTGAATTGCTGGCGCTGATTGGCGTATTTGAGCGTGATTTCAAGCGCCCGCTTCGCGCCGCCGACCGCCCCTAACCCAAGCTTGTAGCGGCCGATGTTCAAAATGTTGAAGGCGATGACATGGCCTTTTCCGATTTCACCGAGCACGTTTTCTTTCGGCACCGGCACATCTTGCAAAATGAGCGTTCTTGTCGACGAGCTTTTAATCCCCATTTTCTTTTCTTCCGGACCAGTTGAAACGCCCGGGAAGTCGCGTTCCACGATGAACGCGGTGAAATGTTCGCCGTCGACTTTTGCATAGACGACAAACACATCAGCAAAACCGGAGTTGGTGATCCATTGTTTTTCGCCGTTTAAAATGTAATGCGTGCCTTCCGCGTTTAATCTCGCCGTCGTTTTCGCGCCGAGGGCGTCCGAACCCGAGCCAGGCTCCGTCAAGGCGTAGGCGGCGATTTTTTCGCCGGTCGCTAAATACGGCAAATATTTTTGTTTTTGTTCTTCCGTGCCAAACAACACAATCGGCAGCGAGCCAATTCCGACGTGCGCCCCGTGCGAAATGGCAAAACCGCCGGCCGGCGCCATTTTTTCCGCAATGATGGCCGAACTGA
>NZ_LDPD01000025.1:92683-115184 GCF_001026865.1 Geobacillus sp. ZGt-1
AAACCGCCGTATTCTTCCGGAATGTCAGCGCTTAACAAGCCGAGCTCGCCCGCTTTGCGAAGCAATTTCACGGAACGGTCAAACTCGTGGTTTTCCAAATGCTCGAGCTGCGGGAGCACTTCATTGTTGACATACTCTTCCGTCGTTTTGGCAATCATATGATGTTCGTCGGTGAAATCTTCCGGCGTAAACACGCGCTCCGCCGGAATGTCTTCAATCAAAAAGCTGCCGCCTTTGATCGCTTCTTCCATCGTTTTGGCCATCGTTGATTTCCTCCCCCGAAAGATGATTGATGATCCGGGCGGCAACGCCGCCCGGGAAATAGACGTTCCATGCAGCCGGGCAAATGCGGATGCATGCCTCGCGCGAGCTGATGAAGCCCGCTCGCTGTCAGCTGCCGCTACAGCAGCTCAAACACGCCGGCCGCTCCCATGCCGCCGCCGATGCACATCGTGACGATGCCGAACTGCACGTTGCGGCGCCGCATTTCGTAAAGCAAAGACAAGGTCAGCTTCGCGCCCGTGCAGCCGAGCGGGTGGCCTAGAGCAATCGCCCCGCCGTTGACGTTGACAATGTCTTCATCCAACCCAAGTTCGCGGATGACTTGGATCGATTGCGAGGCGAACGCTTCGTTCAGCTCGATCAAACCGATGTCGGACAGCTCAAGGCCGGCCAGCTTCAACGCTTTCGGCACCGCAGCGACCGGGCCGATCCCCATCACTTCCGGCGGCACGCCGGCAACCGCGAACGAACGAAACTTGCCGAGCGGCTTCAAGCCGAGCGACTCCGCTTTTTCGCGGTCCATCACCATGACCGCCGCCGCCCCGTCGCTCATTTGCGACGCGTTGCCGGCGGTGACGGTGCCGTTTACCGCAAACGCCGGCCGGAGTTTCGCGAGCGTTTCCATATTCGTGTCCGGGCGCACGCCTTCATCTTGTGTAAAGACGACTTTCTCCTCAACGAGTTTGTTGCCTTCTACTTTGCGCACCGTCACCTCGACCGGCACGATTTCTTCATTGAATTTTCCTTCGGCAATCGCCTTGGCGGCGCGCTGGTGGCTGCGCACCGCGAATGCGTCTTGGTCCTCGCGGCTGACGCCGTATTTTTTCGCCACTTGCTCGGCAGTGTGCCCCATCGACATGTAGTATTCCGGCGCTTCTTCCGCCAAGCGGGCGTTCGGGCGGACGACATGCCCCATCATCGGCACCATGCTCATCGATTCGACCCCGCCGGCGATGACCGTGTCGGAATGGCCGAGCATCACCCGTTCCGCCGCATAGGCGATCGCCTGCAAACCGGACGAGCAATACCGGTTGATCGTGATCGCCGGCACGGTATATGGCAGCCCGGCGAGCGCGCCGATGTTGCGGGCGATGTTCAATCCTTGCTCCGCCTCCGGCATGGCGCACCCGATAATCAAGTCGTCAATGTTTCCTTCATAGTTCCCCGCGCGCTTGATCGTTTCTTTGACGACGAGCGCCCCTAAATCATCCGGCCGCACGTGGGCGAGCGTTCCTTTTTTCGCTTTGCCGACCGGTGTGCGCGCACCTGCGACAATGACCGCTTCTCTCACGCCAATCCCCCCTTGATCTCCTCCGCTTTAGTTGCGGAGCGGTTTTCCTTTCACAAGCATATGCTGCATGCGCGCTTGCGTCTTCGGCTCGCCGATGAGGCTCAAAAACGCCTCGCGCTCAAGATCGAGCAAATATTGCTCGTCGACTTCCGTTCCGTACGGCACTTTGCCGCCGGCTAGAACATACGCCAATTTTTTCGCGATTTTCAAATCGTGCTCGCTGATGTAGCCGGAATGGAACATCGACTGCGCCCCAAGCAGCATGGCGGCATAGCCGCTTTCGCCGGCCACCGGCACTTTCTTCCTTACAGGAGGCCGGTACCCTTCCTCATACATCGAGAGCACCGCCTGTTTCGCTTCATACAGCAGATGGTCGCCGTTCATCGTGATGCCGTCGCGGTGATTCAAGAAGCCAAGCTCGCGCGCTTCCGCCGCTGACGTCGACACTTTCGCCATGGCGATCGTTTCAAATACGCTGGCCGCGATTTTGACGTAGTCGACGTCCACGCCGCGCGGTAGGCTGTTCAACCGTTTGATGTACAGCTCCTTGTTGCCGCCGCCGCCCGGAATCAAGCCGACGCCGACTTCGACGAGCCCGATGTACGTCTCGGCCGCCGCTTGGATGCGTGAAGCCGCCAAGCTCACTTCCGCCCCGCCGCCTAACGTCATGGCAAACGGCGCGACGACGACCGGCTTCGGGTTGTATTTCATTTTGAGAAGCGCTTGCTGGAACTGGCGAACGGCAAGTTCCAATTCAAAAAAGTTTTCGTCTTGCGCCTCCATGAGCATCATCGCCAAGTTCGCGCCGACGCAGAAGTTTTTCCCTTGGTTGCCGATGACGAGCCCTTTGTAGTTGCGGTTGACTTCCTCAAGCGCCTCGTTGATCATTTGGACAATATCGGCGCCAATCGCGTTGTTCGGCGAATGGAACTCCAGAAGCGCCACGTCGTCGCCGAGGTCAATGAGGCTGGCGCCGGCATTTTTCTTGATGACGCCGCGCGCCTCTTTCAGCCGGCGGATGTGGATGACTTTTTCGTTTTCTTCTACTGTTTTATACCCGCCCGGCGCATAATAGAACAGCCGGCCGTTTTCCGTTTTATAGAACGATGTGGCTCCGTCGGCGAGCATGTCCGTGATCCACGACGGGATGTCGCGCCCTTCTGACTGCATTTTACGCACCGACTTCTCGAGGCCGATCGCATCCCACAGTTCAAACGGACCTTGCTCCCAGCCAAACCCCCACTTCATCGCCTGATCGATCGCTGCGATGTCGTCGGCGATCTCCCCGACAAGGCGGGCAGTGTACAGCAATGTCGGTGCGATGATGTTCCAAAGGAGCGTTCCCGCGCGGTCGCCATCGGCATACACGAGCGTTTGCAGCTTGGCAGCCGCTCCTTTCGCCTGCTTCGCCATCTCCACCGCCGGGGTGACAAGCTTTTTGCGCGGCTCGTATTGCATCGTGACGTAGTTCAGCTCGAGAATGTCTTTTCCTTGCTTGACAAAAAAGCCTTGTCCGGATTTGCTGCCGAGCCAGCCGTTTTCAAGCATCGTTTTCATAAACTCCGGCACGCGGAACGCCTCTTTTTCTTCCCCTTCGACGTTTTCATACACGTTGTTGGCGACATGCACGAACGTATCGAGCCCGACGACGTCAAGCGTGCGGAACGTCGCGCTTTTCGGCCGGCCGATGAGCGGCCCCGTCACCGAATCGACCTCGCCGACGCTGTAGCCGCCTTGCATCATCTCGCGGACGGTGACGAGCAAGCCATACGTGCCGATCCGGTTGGCGATGAAGTTCGGCGTATCTTTCGCCATGACGACGCCTTTGCCGAGCACGTCTTCGCCGAACGATTTCATATAGGCGACCACATCCGGATCCGTATGCTCCGTCGGGATGATCTCAAGCAGCTTCAAATAGCGCGGCGGGTTGAAGAAATGCGTGCCTAAAAAGTGTTTTTTGAAATCGTCGGAACGCCCCTCCGCCATTGCGGCGATCGAGATGCCGGATGTGTTCGAGCTGACGATCGTCTCCGGCGTCCGCACCTCGTCGACGCGAGCGAAGACTTCTTTTTTCACTTCCAGCTTTTCAACGACCGCTTCAATGATCCAATCGACTTCCGCGAGCCGGTGGAAGTCATCCTCGAAGTTGCCCGTTTCAATCAAAGCGATGTTGTCTTTGGACATGAGCGGCGCCGGTTTTTGCTTGAGCAGCCGCTCGAGCGCCTGATTGGCGAGGCGGTTGCGCACTTGTTTATGCTCGAGCGTCCAACCTTTTGCTTCTTCCTCTTTCGTCAATTCCCGCGGCACGATATCCAACAGCAGCGTCGGAATGCCGACGTTCGCCAAATGGGCGGCAATGCCCGAACCCATGACGCCGGACCCGAGCACCGCGGCGCGCCGAATGCGTTTTACCATTTCGGTTCCCCCTCACACCATTGAATGAATGGTCATTCATTTTTTGATGAAAAAAATATCGTTGAAACCGCTCTCTATAACTAAATATATAGTATGTTGATAATTTTCGCAATATATTTGCGCATATTTTTCCCGACATCGCACTCCGAAATGTTGCTCATACTAACGATCAGGAGGTGAACCACCGATGGCCCGGTTGAAAAAAAATCCATCTGAACGCGGCGTCAGCGCCGCAAGCGTCAAAGGAAACGCCGGTCCGACGGTCGAAGCCGACGGCGGCGGCAAGCGGACAAGCCAAAACCAGCAGTACAAAAAACACAACATGCAAGGGGACTGACGCCCATGGCGTCAGCTCCCGCCTGTCATAGCTACAAATAAAGAGAGGCCGCACGATCTGAACGGCGTTTACCTCAAATGACCGCCCGACGCCCCGTGACATGCAACAGCGTTTGTCTGAAATCCAAAAAGGCTTGATGGCCGTTGCCGCTGGATGCCTGTCCCCTTCTGCGCCCGAACGCTCGGCGGCCGCCGGCGTTTTCCTCTGTTTTGCGCCCCTACTTGCGGAGGATGCCTTTTAAAACAAACGCCACGTTGGCCGGCCGTTCGGCGAGCCGGCGCATAAAATAGCCATACCAGTCCGTGCCGTACGGAACGTACACGCGCATCGTATATCCTTCGCGCGCCAGCTGCACTTGGCGCTCCGGGCGGATGCCGTACAGCATTTGGAATTCAAACTGGCTGTTGGGAATGTTGTATTCTTTGACGAGCTGCTTCGTATATTCGATGATGGCGTCGTCATGCGTCGCCACCGCCGTATAGTTGCCGTTTAGCAAATGCATTTTGATGATCTTCTTAAAGTTCTCATCGACATCTTTTTTATCCGGAAACGCCACTTCGGGCGGTTCTTTGTACGCTCCTTTGACGAGACGCAAGTTCGGGCGGTACGGCTTTAAGTCTTCAATGTCTTGTTCCGTCCGGTACAAATACGCCTGCAGCACCGTGCCGACGTTGTCGTATTCTTTTTTCAACGTTTTAAAAATGTCCAGCGTCTTTTGGCAGCGCGAATAGTCTTCCATATCGATCGTCACAAACACACCGCGCTGTTTTGCCGCATCCAAAATGCGGCGCATGTTGCGCATGACAAGCTCATCGGAAATATCAAGCCCCATCGATGTCATTTTCAGCGACAGCTGCGAGTTCAATTTCTCCCGGCTGATCGCCTCAATCGCCTCCAAGCAATGGCGCGCCATCTCATTCGCTTCCTGCTCATTGTCGACAAACTCACCCAAATAGTCGACCGTGACCGCCAATCCTTTTTCGTTCAGCTGGCGGATGACGCGCACCGCTTCCTCGATCGTTTCGCCGGCGACAAACCGCGAAGCGCCGAAGCGGAGGCCGTATCGTTTCGCCCATTTCGTCAATGTTTTATTTTTCGATAAGAACAGGAAAAAATCGCGCATCAACTGCTCCACTGTTGCAAGCCTCCTTGTATGGAAACGCATTCACCATTCTTATTGTACCATGTTTCAATTCAATTGAATATGTTTTTTCCCCACGGTTTATTTTTTATATGCGCATAATTTTCCACTCTCTGCACAATCTACAAGCGAACAACCGACGAAAGGAGCGAACAACGATGCAACAGCAACCACAAATGAACCCGCAGGCGGCGATGCCCGAGCCGCCGCAAATGGTGTCCACAAAAGACGCCATGTATTTTTCCGACATGATGTCGTGGAACTTGCTCGCGGCGAAAAAAGCGCACTTTTTCGCCTCACAATGCCGAGACCCTGAAGTGGTGCAGGCGATCGAGCGCGCTGGACAGATGCATCAGCGCCATTACGACATGATTTTGCGCCATTTGCAAAACCCGCCGCAGCCGCCGGTGATGTGAAAGGAGGAACGCCGCATGAACACAAAACAAGTGCAAAATCCGGAGATGCAAGTGCCGAAAACGCCGCAAATGAACGAGCGCGATTTTCTAAACGACATGTTGACGACGGAAAAATACATGACCTTGTCGTACAGCGTCTTTTTGCATGAAGCGAGCAACCAACCGTTATATCAAGATATGATGAATATTTTCACCGAAACGCAAAACTGTCAGCGCGACTTGTACAATTTGATGTTCAAAAAAGGATGGTACAAGCTTGAAGCCGCCGATCCGCAAAAGCTTCAGCAAACGTACCAGCAGTTCCAAGGGTATACGAATCAGCTCCCTTATCAACGAAATGCCATGCAATAACAAAACGAGGGGATGTCCGAACGGCAGAAGGACATCCTCTTTCTCCATCCGTTAAGAAGACAGGGCGCAGAAAGGGGAGAAAGGGATGGCAGCGCCATCCGAATCGGTATGGAGCATGCTGCAAACAGCGGACGTCCGCATCCGCGACACCGGGATCATTGAATAAGCACCCCTTCTTGTTCCACAGGGATGCTTATTCTTTCATGAATAGACGATCAATACCACCAGCCTGGATACGGCGGATACGGCGGGTACGGGTAAAACGGACGCGGAGCCAACGCGCCGCCGAGCAGTCCACCCAAGAAGCCGCCGACAAATGGGGCTCCAAACAACAATCCTGGAAATAGCATCGTTCCTTCTCCTTTCCCCAAAGCTAGAATGCTACACTTTATTCATATGCAACAACAAGAAAAGAGGGTGGGCCGTCCGCCCAACCCTTGCCGGTTTCTCACCACCAAATGGGGCCATACCACCACGGATAGAAAAACGGCGGAACCAATGCGCTCCCGAGCAAACCGCCTAAAAAGCCGCCGAAAAATGGAGCGACAAAAAACGGAGCGCCGAAGAAAAACGGGCGCGGCCGCCAAAACCACCAGCCCCATGGCCGCCAAATGCGCTCATCCGCCACTTGGAGATGGCTCATCTTGCTTCCCCCCTTCCGCTTGCTTTAGTCCCACTGTATGCAGGAAAAACGCCCACTGCTTAGGCCAGTACCTAGAAGGCTGGTGAAAAACGGCGATTTCTTCCAAATCATCGATCCGTGAATGCAAAGGAAGGTCTCTTTCTACAAGATATTCTCATTAAAGGAAACTATTTTCTTTTATTCCCAGTATATTCGAAAAACAAAAGCAGGCGGCTGTCCGCCGCCCCCGCTTATAGAAGCTCTGCGCGCGCCTGTTCGTACAAACAGGCAAGCGAATCGAACAAAATGCGCACCGCCTCAGCCATTTCGTCTTCGCTCATCGAAAGAACTGGTATGAACGTCAACACCGGGCCGAGCGGACGGATGACAAGCCCCCTCCGGCGCGCCTCAAGGATGATCCGGTGCTCCACCATGGCCGCGCGCGGAAACACTTCTTTCGTTCTTCGGTCTTTCACGATTTCAATGCCGCACATCAAGCCTTTTTGCCGGATGTCGCCAACAATTGGAATTTCATACAACCGCTCAAGCCATTCGGCCAGCCGGCGCGCCTTCCGCTTTACGCTGTCAATCAAGCCGCGTTTTTCGATGAGCTCAATGTTTTTCAGCGCAACGGAACAAGTGAGCTGATTCCCCGTATACGTATGGCCGTGGTAAAACGTTTTGTCTTCGTCCACATCGCCGAGAAATGCCGCATAAATCTCTTCCGTGACCAGTGTGGCCGCGAGCGGCAAATATCCTCCAGTAATCCCTTTCCCAAGGCAGACAAGATCAGGCTTCACCTCTTCCTGCTCACAAGCGAACATCGTGCCGGTGCGGCCAAAGCCGACGGCGACCTCGTCGCAAATGAAGAGCACCCCATACCGGCGGCAAAGCCTTTCCACTCCTTTTAAAAACCCGCGCGGATGGACGATGATCCCCGCCGCTCCTTGCACAAGCGGCTCGATGACAACCGCGGCGATTTGATCGTGCTGCTCCTCAAGCACCCGTTCCAGCTCACGCAAACAATAGCCGACGATCTCCTGCTCGCTTCCGTATTCGTCCATACGGTACACGTACGGCGACGGCACTTCGATCCGCTCAAACAAAAGCGGCGCAAAAATGCGGTGGAACGTTTCCATGCCTCCAACGCTCACCGCCCCGACCGTATCGCCGTGGTACGCTTCCTTCAACGAGACAAACTTGTTCTTCTTCGCATATTGGACCGGGTCGATGTTTTTCCAATACTGATAGGCGATCTTGAGCGCGATTTCCACCGCCGCCGCCCCGGTATCGGAATAAAACACTTTTGACATGTGCGGCCAATATTCAAGCAGCCGTTTGGCCAACAAAATCGACGGCACATTCGCCGAACCAAGCAATGTCGAATGGGCAATTTTCTCCAATTGCTCGCGAAGCGCCGCATTCAGCTCCGGATCGTTATGGCCGTGGACATTGACCCATAGCGACGCATAGCCGTCCAAGTACCGGTTGCCGTCGACATCGTACAAATAGCTTCCTTGCCCGCGTTCAATGATCAAGGGGCGTTCTTTGGCATACTGCTTCATTTGCGTAAATGGATGCCAGACGTACTGCTTGTCCCACTGTTCCAATTGCTCGTAGCTATACGCCAACGCCAAGCACCTCCAGCAGTTGTTTCGCCTTTCCTTGTTCGATCCAATGCTGAGCTAGGGTTTCCAGTTCCCTCCTTGAGACTGCAGGAAGGAGCGGCACGACCGCCAGCACCGGCAGCCGAAGCAAGGCGGCGATCGTTTCGACATTGTTTTGGTGGATGATCTCTTGTTCCTGAAACTGATTAAACATCAGGCCAAGCAGACGAATGCCTTGCGCGTCGGCATACGCCGCCGTCGTCACCGCGTGATGAATCGCACCAAGGCTTGAGAGCGACACGAGAATCGCCGGCAGCTGATAATCACGAAGGAAATCACTCGTCATATAGAATCGTCCGTCGCGCTCACACCACGGAACGGCCAACCCTCCCGCTCCTTCGACGAGCACCACATCATAGCGCTGCTTCAACCATTCCAACCGTTCGGCCACCCTCTCTGGTTCGATGGACGTGCCGGTCAACTTCGCCGCTAAATGCGGCGACATCGCCGGTTCCATATAGTACATGCCTTCTGATGCGGAAAGCTTCGCCACTCGTTCGTACCAATATTGTTCGGCAAACGACACCCCGTCTTCGGCCAGTCCAGTCTGAACCGGTTTCAACACGCTTACGCTCATCCCAAGCCGCTCCAGCGCCAACGCCACGATGGAAGTGACGACCGTTTTGCCGATTTCTGTTCCTGTTCCCGTCATGAAAATGGCTTGCCCCATTCTCTTATCCCCCCATCCCTCGAGTCATCATGATCGGTCGGACGCGCGGCCATACGCGCGCCGCGATGACCGAACAAACGGCGCAAAGCACGAGATCTCCCGGCACCGGGAGAAGAAAGCCGAACCATAGCGTTTGGCCGATGGAAAGCGGAGCCCCCGCGATCCATTTCATCGCTATGTACAGCCACGCGCAGCCAAACACATACACGACCAACAATGCCGCTGCATTCGCCATCAATATGTCTCTCGCTCTTGTCCATTGAAAGCGGCGGACAAGCAAGCCGCACGTATACGCCCCGGCGATGAAACCGAGCAAATAGCCAAACGTCGGCTTCCAAATATAACCGAGCCCGCCTCCTTCCGCAAACACGGGCGCGCCCGCCAGCCCAATCAAGACATATAGAAGTTGGCTAAGCGCTCCGATTTTTGGGCCAAGCAGACAGCCGGCCAAGTACACCGCCGCGATTTGCAGCGTAAACGGCACATACGGCACCGGAATTTTGATCCACCCACCAACAGCCGTCAACGCGGCAAAAAATGCCGCCCAAACAAAGGAATGGATTCGCACATCTTCCCTCCTCTCCAAATATTTGTTTCTATTGTGCCTGATGTGTTTTTTATTTGTCAACTTTATTTTTATATAGGTTTACATTTAGACAAAAAATATGGAGCCCCCTAACACAGCAGGACTCCTTTTTTGGCGCGGCTCATTTCTCAAACAGACGGCGGAAGCAGTGGCCAACGCTCACCCTTCATCCTCCCACAAGTTAAGCAGGTTCATCTGTTCGCCGTCCGTTTTCGGCATCGCCAGCGATCCACTCTGCCTCTCCTCCTTTTCCAACAACGACGACAATAAGCGCACCGCCTCCGCAATATGCCTTCCTTTGTTCAACATGATGCATTGCGCCTGTTTTCCAAGAAAAACATCCGAGATTTCCGCGCGCGACGGAATTCCCTTTTTCGCCATTTGTTCAAGCACTTGCGTCGCCCAAATGACCGGGATGTGAGCCGCCCGGCATAGCGCCAAAACGTCGTTCTGTGCGGCCGCAAGATGTTCAAATCCAATCTCCAGGGCCAAATCGCCGCGCGCAATCATCACACCAAACGCCGGAAACTTCAATCCCTCAAGCAAGATGCGAACGAAGTTATGAAGCGCCGCCCGCGTTTCGATTTTCGCGATCACCGGGAGAGAACCAGCCCCTTGTTCGGCAAGCAAATGATAAAGCTTTCGCAGGTCATGAGGGGCCTGAACAAACGACAGCCCGACGATATCCGCCCATCTCGCGATGAACGGAATCCATTCAAGGTCGCGGTCGGTGAGCGGCGGAACCGTCAAATGGAGAAACGAATCGGGAAGATGGATGCCCGTTCCTTGCTTAATCGCTTTTCGCTTTCCGCCATCGGCAACGACTTTGGCCTCTACATGCCGCTCGTGCACTTTCACGACCCGCGCTGCAATTTGGCCGTCGTTCAAATAAAGGCGGTCTCCCGCCCGCACATTGCGCCACGCTTTCGCCAACGTCGTCGTCATTTTCACACCGCATCCATTCTGCGCCTGTGCAAACGCAGCGTCATCGAAATAAATATACAGCGGTGTACCGACCGTGACAAACGCTTTCATTGGAATGAACAAAACAGAACATAGAGTGAAGGAAGCCGACCCGCGCCGCAGTTTCATCCCTTTTTGCACATAGGCCGTCCGCGAAAGAAGAACTTTAAAACAAGACGGCGCGATTTGTTCCGTGACCCGAAGTTTTCGTTTTTTTCCGCGCACATCGGTAAACAGCAGTTCATCCCCTTCTTCGACGGTCGCTCCGTCCTCAGCCGTCAACTGCCACAAGAATGAAACATCGCGGGGGAGCGGAGACGGCGGCGGGGAAGAAGAGAAGGAAATGAGGCCGAAGAGCGGCTCCATTGGCTCTCCATATAGATTTTTCTTCACAGAGAGCTTCATCGGCCCCGCGTTGACCGCCAAGCGGTCGACCCGGATTTTTGGCCCCGGCAGATCCATGTAAATGCGGCATCGCCTCCCCTGCAGCTGTTGCTCCAACTGCTTCTCGGCTTGACGAATGATGGCCACGAGCGCCTCCCACGTTTCTGGAGAACCGTAGGCGCAGTTGATGCGGGCAATGTCCATGCCATAAAGAAGCAGCCGCTCGATCAGCCCCGGCTCATCCACCCATGCCTCGTCCATCGTCACCATAATGCGTGTCGGCCGAACAGAACTTGGGCTTCCGAACACTGCCTCCGCCCGTTTATGAAGCAACTGTTTCGCTTCCTTTCTTGTCATCTTTCGAAGCTCCCATCCGCCATCAACCCGCGTGCGCAAATATGCCAAAACTTGTTCGATCGCGTCGATGAGATGAGCCTCTTGCCCCTCGAGCCGCCATCCGGCGTCTTCCATCGCTTCATGCAAATCCGACGGCATATGCTCCCTCATATATAAGTAAGCAAGCAACTGATCCCGGCTCTCTTCATGGGATGGAAGAGGAAAATACTTCTGCTTTTGTCCCACCCACTCCGCCATCCCTCGGTAAAAAGCGGCCAAGCGGGCGCCCAAATCTCGTTTGTCGTGCATCAGCGGCACCAACCCTTGTGAAAAATGCGGTTTTACTTTTATATATTCGCCGCCACCCCAAATGAGGACAGAAAAAAACCGGCGCCATTCGCCGGTTGAATACGACAGAAACAGGAAATCGTTTTTAGCGATATGATTTTTGAACCACAATTTTCGTCCCGCATTGGCAAAGCAGTGAGTGTTTCAGCCGCCGCAACGGCTGGCCGCACTGTTCACAAACGGCCGGTTTATTCACGCGTTTCCTCCCCTTTGCTGCGTGTTTGGTATCTATTATACGCCCATAATTATTTAAAGTAAATATAAAATGATAGCAATTATAAATAAAAAGCAGATCATTTGGACCCTTTTTCCATTTGTGATAAAGTAATGAATGATAGTGCCAATATTCAAAACAAGGAGGCGGTCACGATGTACGACATCGCCATCATCGGCGCTGGACCGGCGGGAGCGAGCGCTGCGATCTTCGCCGCCAAAGCGGGAAAGAAAACAGTGTTGTTTGACAGCGACAAAGGCATGACCAAGCGCGCTTGGGTGGAAAACCATTACGGTGTTCCGGAAATCAGCGGCCCGGAATTGGTCGAAACAGGAAAACGGCAAGCCGCGAAATTCGGCGCGGAATTGGTGGAAACGCAAGTGACAGACGTGCAAAAAACGGACGGCGGCTTCCGCCTCGAAACGGAAAACGGCTCCTTTGAGGCGAAACACGTCATTTTCGCCACCGGCGTCGCCACGGATCTGGCGGAAAAAATCGGCCTGCGCACCAAACCGGGCACGGAGCCGCGCATTAAAACGGTGATTGACGTCGACGCCAATGGCAAAACGAACATCGACGGCATTTGGGCGGCAGGGACGGTGGCCGGCGTCAGCGTTCATACGATCATCACAGCGGGCGACGGGGCGAAAGTCGCCATCAACGTCATCAGCGAACTGAACGGCGAACGGTACGTTGATCACGATGTATTGAAAAAATAACAACGAAGGTGTCCCAAACAGCGGGACACCTTTTCTAATAGCGCCATGGAAACGGCCGGGACGCAAGATGACGGGCTGAACCGCCTGTTGCGTCGTCCCCGCATCGACATAGCGGCCCCGATCCATCCAAGGGCGCTTATTGTCCAATGCTCCGGTACTTCCCTTCAAAAAACAAGAGCGGGTCGCCCGGTTCGTCTTTCATCAAAATATCGGTCACTTCCCCAAAGTAAAGCGTATGATCGCCGGCCACGTACGTGCTGTGGACGTTGCATAAAATATTCGCCAACGCCTCCGGCAAAATCGGATGGCCGTTCACCCAATCAAACGAAACATGGCGTTCTTCTTTCAACTGGCCGGCAAACAAGCGCGACAACTCCTCTTGATCGCGCCGTAAAATGTTGACGGCAAATTTCCCCGTTTGCTTGACAATGTCATGCATTCGCGCTTTGTGACCAATGGAGACGACGACAAGTTTCGGGTCGAGCGAAACGGACATAAACGCGTTCGCCGTCATTCCTTTCGCTTCCCCTTGAAAGTCGGTCGTCACGACCGTCACGCCGGTCGCAAATTTTCCCATGGCTCTGCGAAATGTACGATCATCCATACGGTTCTCCCATCCTTCCCTTTTCGTCATCCAGCAGCCCTACGCCTTCAGCTGGCGGTTGGGCGGCTTCCCTTCTTGATGTTTCCACACGACGGGCGCTTCGTCCGACATCTTGCCTCTATGGCTAGGCCCCATTCATGCCGAAATGAGGGTCAAATCTACCCCCATCATAGCAGAAATAGAGGAAAGAAACAACGACGATATACGGCTGTCATCGGCGGCCCGCCGCTCCAAGGTACGCCTCTGCCACCCGCTCATCGGCAAGCAGCTCGGCGGCCTTCCCGTGCACCACGATGCTTCCCCGTTCCAACACATACGCCTCATCCGCGGTCTGCAGGGCGGCACGCACGTTTTGCTCGACAAGAATCATGGCCGTCTGAAATTGATCGCAGAGCTGTGTCAGCATCCCCATCACTTCCTTGACCACAAGCGGCGCCAGCCCTAACGATGGTTCGTCAAGCAAGAGCAGCTTCGGTCTCGCCATCAGCCCGCGGGCGATCGCCAGCATTTGCTGTTCGCCGCCGCTTAATAGTCCTCCCGGACGGTCGAGCATCGTTTGCAGTTTCGGGAACAGTTCAAGCACCCGCTCATAGTCGCGCTTCACTTCCTGTCCGTCGCGGCGGTGGCGGCGGTACGCCCCCAGCAGCAAGTTATCCCTCACGGACAGGCTGTCAAAAATTTGCCGCCTCTCCGGCACAAGGCAAATGCCTTTTTCAACAATTTGCTCCACCTTTCCGTATGGAAGCGGTTTATGTTCAAAAAGAATCTCCCCTTCGGTTGGAGCGTAGACGCCGGCAATCGTGCCGAGCAGCGTGCTTTTGCCCGCCCCGTTGGCGCCGACAACAGTGACGATTTTTCCTTCGTCCACTTGCAAACTGACCCCTTTTAACACGTGCAAATGGCCGTGGTAGACATGAACGTTGCGAAGCACGAGCATCAGACCGCCTCCTCTCCCAAATACGCCTTGATGACATCAGGATGCCGCGCAATCTCTTCCGGCGCCCCTTCGGCGATTTTTTTCCCATAATCGAGGACGACGATCCGGTCGGCGATCGCCATCACCGTTTCCATATCATGTTCCACGAACAAAAAGGTAAAGCCTTGTTCCCTCATCGCCAGCAACACATCAACGAGCTGCTTTGATTCTTGCGGGTTCAGCCCGGCCATCGGCTCGTCAAGCAAAATGAGCGAAGGACGAGACACAGCCGCCCGAGCGATTTCCACGAGCCGCTGCATCCCATATGGCAGCGTGCCTGCCCGCTTGCAGGCGAGATGGGCCAAACCGACCTGCTCGAGGCAGGAAAACGCCTGTTTCTGCGCTTGCCTTTCTTCTTTCACCGTACGCGGCAGCCGAAAGCCGGCGCTGAGGATTCCGCTCTTCAACCGTGAATGAAATCCGACCATCACATTTTCCAACACCGTCATATCAGAAAACAGCTGCAAGTTTTGAAACGTCCTTGTCATTCCCAGCATCGCCAACTCGTGCGGTTGTTTGCCGCTGACCACGGCTCCTTGAAAACGAACGAGACCACTCGTCGGCGGAATAATGCCGCTGATCATATTGAACAAGGTCGTTTTGCCTGCCCCGTTCGGCCCGATCACCGCGACGATTTCTTCTTTTTTTACGTGAAAGGACACGTTCTGCACCGCCTGAACGCCGCCAAATGACTTGGACAATTGCTCCACTTCGAGCAACACTGCGCTCATCCCCGCTCCCCTCCGATCGAACGCGCCTTATGCCTCTCAACTGTGGCTATCTGCTTCTCTTGACGTCCGCCCATTTCAAAAAAGCGCCGCATCCTCTTTTGCATCACACCCGTCAACCCGTTCGGCATATAAATCAACATGACCACCAACAACAAGCCAAAAAAGACAATTTCAAACTCTCCGCCGGCATTCGGAAGCAACAGCGGGACAACGGCTTTGAGCCATTCTCCTAAACAAACATAGACGGCCGCGCCGACGAGCCCGCCCCACACATGGGCCGATCCACCGATCACCACCATAATCAAAAAGGAAATCGACGGGACGATGCCGAATAAGTCCGGATTGATAAACGTGACATAATGGGCGTATAAGCTCCCGGCCACCGATGCGTAAACCGCGCTGAGCATAAACATTTGCAGCTTGTATTTCATAATGTTCACCCCAAGCGAACTTGCGGCCACTTCACTTCCATGAATCGCCCGCAGCGCCCTTCCGACCCGGGAGCGGACAATATTATGGGCAAACCATAACCCGNCCAGAACAAACAACGAAACGAGGTAGTAAAACTGGAGATCGCTTTGCAACGGAACCCCGGCTATACGGATCGGCGGAATGCCAAAAAAACCATTCAGCCCTCCCGTGATCTCTTTCCATTCCTTGAAAAATGTAAACATAATGACGCCAAAGCCTAACGTCGCCAACGCCAAATAATGCTCACGCAGCCGAAAAACTGGGATGCCGACCACAAGCGCCACCAATGCAGCCAAAACCGCGCCGGCAGCCAGCGCCAGCCAGGACGGCCATCCCGCATGCGCGGTCAAATAGGCGGACGCATAAGCCCCGATGCCGTAAAACGCCGCCTGGCCGAGCGAAATTTGGCCCGCATACCCCATCAACAGCGTCATCCCTGTGCTCACGAGCGCGTACAGCCCGATGAGAATCAGAGTGCTTAGCACGTAGTTATTGCCGAAGACGAGCCAAGGGAGACCGAGCCAGACGGCTGCGCCAACAAGCAAGAGCCATCGTTTCCGTCCATCCGTCATTCGTTGACCGTGCTCCATCCATCCGCCCCCCTTACACTCGTTTTCCTGTCATCTTGGCAAACAACCCGTTTGGCATGAAAAACAGAACAAGCAATAGCAGCCCGAAGCTGATCGCTTCTTTGTACCCCGAGGACAAGTATCCTTCCGCAAATGATTCAAGCAGCCCGACGAGAAACGCACCGGCGATCGCCGCCGGGGCGTTCGTCAATCCCCCGACAACAGCGGCAATAAACGCCTTCAGCCCGATCATCATTCCCATATCATAAGACGCGCCCGAAATCGGGGCGATGACGATTCCCGCCAGCGCTCCAAGACCGGCGCTGACGGCAATCGCGCCAAGCGACATTTTGCGGATGTCAATCCCCATCAACCGAGCGGCAAACGGATTGATGACACAGGCCGCCACCGCCTTGCCGATGTACGTTCGGTGAAAAAACAGATGCAAGGCGGCAAAACTTGCGAGCGAAATGACGATCGCCCAGACGCTTTGCCATTGGATGACCGCTCCAAACACCTCAAGCGCCCCATGGCCCGTAAAGAGGCGCAGCGCGTACGGATCCGTCCCCCAAACAAGCAAGGCGATCCCGCGGAATACAAACGACGCCCCGATCGTAATGATAATGAGCACCGCGACAGGCGAACGGCGCGCCGGCTGAATCGCCAGCCGCTCAAACAGCCCACCGACGACCATCACCGCAAGCATGCTCAAACCGATGGCCGCGGCAAACGGCACTCCGTTATTGACCAACGTAATGCAAAACAACGCCCCCAACATAGCGAAATCGCCTTGAGCCAAATTTAAAATGCCGGTCACGCTGTACGTAATGACAAACCCGATCGCCACCAACGCGTAAATGCTGCCGACCGTCAGCCCGGAAAACAACAGCTGCACAAACTGGCTCCACGCTTCCATGCCCCGTCCCTCCTTCAACGGTTAGGTGGAACAAAAGGGAATTAGCGACCTCATTCCCTGTTTACTGCTCGGCAAGGACAAACTTGCCGTCTTGAATTTGCACCATCACCAAACTGTCGGCGTCAAGCCCTGTATGGTCGTCTTTCGACATATGGAAGACGCCCGAAATGCCGATAAATTTTCTTGTATTCTCCAGAACCGACCGTATTTTCTCTTGATCCGCGCCGCCCTCCTTGATCGCATTGACCAATAAATGGAACGCATCCCACGCATGTCCGCCAAACGTTGTCGGGGCATAGCCGTACGCTTTCTCAAACTGTTCTTTGTATTTTAGCAGCGTTTCTTTTTGCGGGTCGCTGTCCGGAAGCTGATCGGCCACTAAAATGCGCCCGGCAGGGAACCATACGCCGTTGGCCGCCTCCCCGGCCAAGTCGATAAAGCTTTTCGTGCCGATGCCGTGGCTTTCCACAATCGGCGCCTCAATGCCCAACTGGCGGATGTTTTTCGTGACGACCGCCGATTCCTGCGCCGTTCCCCATACGATAATGGCTTGCGGATTCGCTTTTTTCACCTTTGTCAACATCGCTTTCGCGTCATCGACCGTCGCCTCAAATTCCTCTTCGATGACGGCTTTCACCCCATATTCCGGGGCATAATGCACAAACTCTTCATGCCCGCTTGTTCCGTATGCATTGGCGACGTTCAGCCAAGCGACGTTCGTCCATCCTTTTTCCTTTAAAAAACCAAGCAGCTTCTGAATGACGATATTGTCCCCTTGAGCGGTTTTAAATGTCCAATGACGCGAGGATCCATCGCTTGGGTTGACGATTTGTTTGCTTGCGGCGAGGGAAATGTACGGAATGCCTGCTTTTTCAATGAGTGGAATCATGGCTAAGGAGTTGCCGCTGATCGTGCCGCCGATGATGGCCGTCACTTTGTCTTGTTCGATGAGTTTTTTCGTGGATAATACGGCCTCGTTTTGGTTGGACTTGTCATCATAGGCAATCAGCTTAATTTTCTTTCCATCAATGCCGCCTTGCTTGTTCCATTGCTCAACGAGCATTTTGACCGTCTCCATCTCCGGTTTGCCAAGCGGGGCCGCCCCGCCGGAAGCCGAAAAAATGGCGCCAATTTTGATTTCATCCTCTCCTCCCGATGTCGCCGTCTTCCCACAGGCGGCAAGGAAAATGAGCAACAATGCCGCCATCAATAGAGACATTCCTTTTTTCATCTTTTTTGCCCCCTTTTATATTGACAACGCTTTCAAATCATCGTTCTCCCGCCAGGCCTCCACCCGGCGGAAGAAGATCAGCGCCGCCGCTTAAACGCTTCGGCGGTGTTGATTTTGTGTTGACGAACGTATTGTTCGATTTCATGCGGCGGCGCCTGTTCACGCAACAGACGGATGATCTCTCGATGTTCTTCGATCGATGCTTTCGCCCGCTGCGGCACAAAGGTGAAGCCGTAGGCGCGGATGCGCTTCATCCGCTGCCAAATTTGCTTGATTTGCTCTTCAAGATAGGCGTTGCCGCAATGGGCGTAAATCAGAGAGTGAAATTCATAGTTCAGCTCGCTGAACCGTTCCAGCTCCAGCTCTTCAAGCGCCCGCTCCATCCGCTCGTTTACTTGCTCAAGCCGATCGATCGCCTCCTTTGTCAAATGGGGGGAGCCGAGCGCGGTCGCATAGCCTTCCAGCACAGCCAACACCGACAGCGTCTCGATATATTCTTTCTCGTTGATGTTGCTCACAACGGCGCCTGTATACGGCTTAAATTCGACAAGCCCTTCCGCCTCGAGCTGGCGGATCGCCTCGCGCACCGGGATGCTGCTGAGTCCAAGCTCGCGGGCGATTTGGTCGATGACGACGCGGTATCCCGGGCCATAGACGCCGTTTTCAATGCGGGAAAGAATATACTCGTAAGCCAATTGGGTTTTGTTTTTCGCTTTCGTTTCCATACATCTATCATATATCACATAATATATGTTGACCAGCTGTTATTTCTGTTCTGCAGACAAAGCGGAAGGCGGCTTCGCCTTGCCGAACGAAGGGATCGGCGGGTCGCCGACCGCGACGTGGACGACTTGCACTTCCGTATAGAAATCAAAGCTGTAATGCCCACCTTCGCGGCCGATGCCGCTGTATTTCGTCCCGCCAAACGGGATGCGCAAATCGCGGACGTTCGGCGAGTTGACCCACGCCATCCCGCTTTCGATCGCTTGGGCGACGCGGTGGCCGCGCTTCATATCGTTCGTCCAGACGTATGCCGCCAGCCCGTATTTCACATCGTTCGCCAGCCGGATCGCCTCTTCTTCATCCGCAAAGGACATGACCGCCATGACCGGTCCGAAAATCTCTTCCTGCGCCACCCTCATGCCGTTATGGCAACCAAGCAGCAACGTTGGCGGCACAAAATTGCCTTTTTCCAACCCTGTTGGAACGCTGGGGGCATAGACGTCCGCCCCTTCTTGCTTGGCGATGTCAATATAGCGGTTCACCCGCTCCCAGTGAGCACGGTGAATGAGCGGGCCAAGCTCGGTCGCTGGAGCCATGGGATCGCCGATGACGATGCGGTCGACGCGCTCTTTGAGCCGAGCGACAAATTCGTCGTAAATCGACTGCTCGAGCAGCAGCCGCGAGTTGGCCGTGCACCGTTCGCCATTGAGCGAAAACACGCCCCAAACCGCCGCATCGAGCGCCCGTTCGAGATCCGCATCGGCGAACACAATGAGCGGCGACTTGCCGCCGAGCTCCATCGATGTTTTTTTCAACGTTGCGGCGCTGTTGCGGATAATTTCCATGCCGGTCGTCGTCTCGCCGGTAAACGAGATGAGGCGCACATCCGGGTGGGCAACCAATGCGGCGCCCGCCGTTTCGCCAAACCCGTGCACGACGTTGAACACCCCGCGAGGCAGCCCGGCTTCATCGATGATTTCCGCCAGTTTATTCGCCGTCAACGGCGACCATTCGGCCGGCTTCAAGACAACGGTGTTGCCGGTCGCCAGCGCGGGAGCCACCTTCCACGTTTCCAGCATAAACGGCGTATTCCACGGCGTAATGAGCCCGGCGACGCCGACTGGTTTATAAACGGTATAGTTTAAAAACTGACCATTCACATGGTACGCCTCGCCGACAAGGCGCGTCTTCACCATTTCCGCGTAAAAGCGGAAGTTTTCCGCCGCGCGGGCGGCTTGCTTTTTCGCCTGGCTGATCGGAATGCCGGTGTCAAGCGCCTCTAAATAGGCGATGTCGTCCGCATACTGCTCAATCAAGTCAGCAATGCGGAAAAGGTAACGAAGGCGCCGTTCGACCGGCATTGTCCGCCACGGCCCGTGATCAAACGCCTCCTTCGCCGCCCGGACCGCTGCGTCGATGTCTTCTTTCCGCCCCTCGGCTATCTGGTTGATCGTCCCGTTCGTAAACGGATTGATGTTGTCGAAATACGCACCGGCTGCCCCTTCCACAAACTGCCCATTGATATAATGAAGCACTTTTGGTTGCACTGCCATTCGTTTCCCCTCCCGCTATGTCCGATAACGCGCATGAATGTTGTTGTGTTTATACGTCCCCGCCTCGCTGAATTCATACAGCTCAAGCGACAGCGCCAAATAGCGTTTGGCGAACAGCGGGGCGAAATGGTCTTTCATCACGGCAAACAGCTCGTCGCCGACTTCTTTTTTCACCTGTTCCGGACGCCCGGCGCCGATTTTCAGCGTCCCGTGCACAAACGCATCGTCTTCGGCCCCATCAGCCACATAATACTCGTCAAGCCGAATGGCGCGCGAGCGGATGCCGCCGACGGGAAACCAATCGCTCCGCTTGATCAGCACGCGGTGAATTTTTTCAAGCAAGCCGCGAATATCGGCCTCTTCGCCGATATTGGCCGTGTATTCCAAAATAAAGTGCGGCATCATTCCTCCTCCTTTGGCTAGACGATGTAATTGATCAGCCGGCCGATGCGTTCGATTTCGGCCACGACTTCATCGCCGGGCTGGACGTTCACCGCCCCTTTCGGCGTGCCGGTCAAAATCACGTCGCCAGGCGCGAGCGTCATGAATTCGGTGATGTACTCAAGCAAATACGGGATCGAAAAAATCATATCGCCCGTATATCCTTCCTGCACAACCGCCCCATTGACATACGTCCGCAAACGAAGCGCCATCGGATCGCCGACTTCCTCATGGCTGACGATCCACGGGCCTAGCGGCGTCGTCCGGTCGCGGTTTTTGACGCGGAAATTCGGCCGGTAGTAATTTTCCAAGTAGTCGCGAACAGCGTAATCGTTGGCAATCGTGTAACCGAAAATGTAATCGTACGCCCGTTCCGCTTTCACCCGGCTGGCCGGGCGGCCGATGACGACCGCGAGCTCGCATTCATAATGCATCATGTTGACCCCCTCCGGGCGAACGGTTCGGCCGCGATGGCCGATGAGCGTATTTTTCCCTTTGAAAAATAAAAGCGGCTCTTTCGGCGCAACAAAAGACAATTCGCCGGCATGCTCGGCATAATTCAATCCAAGCGCCACGATCACTCCCGGCTCCACCGGGGGAAGCCACATCACTTCAAGCTCCCCGACGATCGTTCCGTCCGGCAGGCGGAGGCGGCCATCGTCGAGCGGCTCGGCTTCGGTCACGATTCCGTTCCAGGCCACACGCGCCCGCCTCATCATTCATCGCCTCCTTGTTCCAGGGCGATTTCATTTTCCAACACACCGATCCTTTCGATTTCGATGCGCACCACATCTCCTGCTGTAACAAGCGGCGCATCGGCCGGCCAGCTGAAAAACAGCACATCGCCTGGGTAAAGGGTCATAAATTCGGTCACCTCAGCAAGCCATTGTTCGACTGGAAGGCGAAAGCGGCTCGGGTCTGCACGCTGGACGAGGCGCCCGTTGACGTATACGCGTGCGGTCAAGGATGACAGCGGCGACGCTTCCTCTTTCGGCACGATCCACGGGCCGACTGGGGCGAACCCGTCGCGCGCCTGCTCCTTCACCGCCGGGCGGTGCCGCTGCTCGTGTGGAATCGACAGATCATTCACGATCGTATAGCCGAATACAAAATCGAGCGCCTGCTCGCGCCGCACGCGCGCCGCCGTCCGCCCGATCACCAGCCCGAGCGCCGGAGCAGCCTGAAGATGCTTTACCCAACGAGGCAGAAGCACCGGACGCCGATGGGCGTTGATGGTGTTTGCCGGCTTCATATACAGCACCGGGCCTTCCGGCGGCTTTTCATACGGCGGGGCGTTCATTTCGGTTGACAACGCTTCCCACTCCTTTTCATCATTCAGCGCCACCCCGTACATCGCCCCGTCAACAGGCGCAGCCCATTCCCATTCATCGATGCGGTGCGTCCGACCGCCAAACGACACCGTTCCGCTCCAAGGATCCGCCTTCGCCTCAATCGCCCGCACCATGCCGGCCAGGCGCAAGCGCACATTCGCCATCATGTATCCTCCTCATCTGTATCGATGCCATTTGAAGCTTTACCATTTG
>NZ_LDPD01000025.1:115291-126240 GCF_001026865.1 Geobacillus sp. ZGt-1
AAACGATTTCGTTGCATCTAATATGCCTGTTGCCAGGCGTGTTGATGAACCAATCAAAATCAGTTGAGAAAGCACTGTTCCCGGCTTTTCTGCCGCCGTCGGCAAGCGGTTCGCTTGCCGACGGAGCGTGCAGCTGCATGGCGCTCTGTTTTCGGGAAGCAACGAATCATCAACACTCGTGACCGGTTGCACGCGCTTGTTTTATGTCGCTTTTTGCATTTCTTCGTCCTGCGTCTCTTCAGCCAGCAAGCCGTATTTGACGAGCGTGCGGCGGATTTGCTGCTGATGCTCTTCGCTTGGCAAATCGAGCGGCAGCCGGAGCTTCGGGGTGATTTTCCCCATCATCCCGAGCGCCGCTTTCACCGGACCTGGATTCGTTTCAATGAACAGCACATCATTGAGCTCCATCAGTTCAAAATGAAGATCTTGCGCCCGCTTGATGTCGCCTTCAAACCAAGCGTCGTGCAGCTCGGCCACTTTATGCGGCACGACGTTCGCCGTCGCGCTGATCGATCCGGCGCCGCCGATCGCCAGCATCGGATAGCACAAAAGCTCGATGCCGGAAAAGAGAAGGAAATCGCGCCCGCAATGCCACAACACCCGGTTGACATGCTCGAAGTCTTTGTTCGACTCTTTCACGCCGATAATGTTCGGACAATCTTCGGCCAGCCGCGCCAACGTTTTGACTTCCAAATTGACCGCCGTCCGCCCCGGAATGTTGTAGACGATGATCGGAATGTCGACCGCCTCGGCCACCGCCTTAAAATGTTTATACAGCGCCTGCTGGGACGGACGGTTGTAATACGGGACGATGACCATCGCGGCATCGGCCCCAATCTCTTGCGCAAATTTGGTCAGCTCGATCGTTTCCGCATGGTTGGTCGAGCCCGTCCCCGGCACGAACGGCACCCGACCCGCCACCGCTTTTTTCGCCGTTTCCATCACCTGTTTTCGCTCTTCAAGCGTCAGCGAGCTCGGCTCTCCCGACGTTCCCGTGACGGAAATGCCATGCGTGCCGCTTTCAATATGCCAATCGATGAGCGCGGCGAGCGCCGCAAAATCAACGTTTCCTTCCTCATCAAACGGCGTGACGACCGGCGCGATCGAGCCGCGCAGCCGTTCTTTCGCCTCGTGGTATGCCATCCCTTTGCCCCCTATTGACTTTATTTTTCTGAATCTTATTTATATTGTACACATTATCATATATGAAATCAACGATAAAATCATATATAATCTTGATCCCAAAAAACCGCGAGCAGAAAGGCGGCGGTCTTTTTCTAAATCAGGAAGGTCGGTTTCCGCTTCGCCAATGTCGGTTCGTTCGGCTCGATCGGCTGGCCGCTGTGAACGTCAAGGACGATGGACGCCTCTTCAAACCAGCTGTCCGGCGCCGCATGCCCCCAGAACGTTTGACGGCGCGGATCGTCCAAATCCCAGCGGATCGGCGGAAAATCGGGGTCGCTCGTCAAATAATCGCCGTTATACAGCTCAATTCGGTGGCCATCCGGGTCGCGCAAATAGACAAAGAAGGCGTTCGACAATCCGTGGCGGCCCGGCCCGCGTTCAATGTTCGGCGCATATCCGGCCGCCGCCAGCACATCGCACGCATGGATCAGGCTGAGCGGGTCCGGCAGCCAAAACCCGATATGGTGAAGGCGCGGCCCTTTTCCGTTCATCAGCGCCAAATCGTGGACGTTTTGCTTCCGGTGCAGCCATGCAGCCCAAAGTTTCCCATCCTCTGTTTCCGTATACTCCGAGCAGGCAAAGCCCAAACCATGGACATAAAAGTCGTACGCGTTCTTTACATCTCTAACCGCGCAGTTGAAATGATCGATGCGCTGCACGCGGGCGCCGCGGTGCAAGTCATACCGCTGCAAAAGCCGCTCTGTTTTCTCCATCTGGGCAAAAAACTCAAGCGGCAGCCCGGACGGATCTTGAACGCGAAATGCCCGACCGATGGCGTTTTGGCTTCCCGCTTCCAGCCATTTCGGCTGCAGCGTTTGCGCCGCAAACCATTCATAAAGCGCTTCCAATTCCTGCTCGGAACCGACTTTGTAGCCAAGCGCCTCGACCGCAGGGCGGGGCCCCTTTTTCAATAGAAGACTATGATGATGATATTCTTCCAGCCCCCGCAAATACAGATGGCTCTCATCCGCTTCCGTCACGACAAACCCAAGCACCCGTTCGTAAAAATCGCGGGCGGCGGCCAAATCGGTCACATGCAGCACCGCGCGGGCGCAGCGAATAATGGAAAATGTCATCATCCTTCTCCCCTTTCGAAAAATCCAACTCAATTTGCACTGTCACCGCTGGCTGTCGGAAGGAATGAACACGCTTTTGGCGCCGCGCAGAAATTCGCGTACAAACTGTTTATACGGCTCTTTTTCGTAGCCGTCAAAATACGCCATCCCCATCCGAACGGGATCTCCGAAAAAGTAATATTCGTAATGCGTCTGTCGGGCTCCGAACGCGCTCATCGTGAGATCCCAGGCGAGACGGAACAGCTGGACGCGTTCATAGCCGTCCACCGTCGCCCCTTGCATCGCGCGGCGGACGATATCTCCAATTTCTTCATGATGGAAATCGGCTTCAGTCGGAATCGCCATCAACCCCGATGCTCCTAAAATGCGGATGATCTCCGAAAGCCGTGGATAAATGCGCGGATACCAGTTGCGCGCGGCATCGAGCGCGGCAAAATCCGGCGTCATCGTTCCCCAGCGGTCTCGCTTCGCATTGTGCTCAGCCCGGTACAGGTGGCTCTTCATCGTCTCGAGGACGAGCATGATTTCCGCCCCTTTATCTTTCACATGCTGGAATTCGCCGATGCCGATTGCTTCGATCAGACAAAGCGTGACACCGAGCAAAAACTCCGTTTTGACGATGTTTTTCGCCACCACTTGATGGGACATATGAATGACCGCGTTCGTCTCACGGAACGTCCGGTTGCAAATCGATGAATTGCCGCAAACAAACACGCGCTCCCACGGCACAAACACGTTTTCAAACGAAACGATGGCATCGCCCTCTTCAAAGCGGGACGCCAGCGGATGGTCCCACGCACTCCGCCCGTAGTCAAACGCCTCGCGGCAAATGAACTTGACGCCCGGCGTATTGTTCGGAATGGCAAAGGCGAGCGCGTACGGGTCTTCACCAGCTGTCGATTTTTTCACGGTTGATGGAAACACTAAAATTTCGTCCGTAATCCCGCCTTGCGTCGCCAACAGACGGATGCCGCTGACGATGATCCCGTCTTTTCGCCGTTCCACCAAATGGAGCGGCACATCGGCATCGTTTTGTTCATGAAGCGCCTTGGCGCGATTCATTTGCGGATGGATGAGCGTGTGCGTCAAGCTGATGTCGTTTTCACGCGCGTACTCATAGTAGTTTTTCGCGTTTTCGGCAAACATCGGATCATCTTCGGCAAATAGATCATTGGCGACGCCCATGGCCATGACTTCCGCGTTTAAATAATCGGGAGAACGGCCCATCATCCCCGCCGACATACGCGCCCATTCTTGCGTCGCCTCGCGGCGGGCGATGAGCTCGTCAATGGTTGTCGGCTGAATGAACGTCATGCCGACGAACTGCCCGGTTGTCGGCGACCGGTACAACATTTTCTCCGGCTTTTCATATTGCCGGTCGTAAAGCGCCGCCATCGAACGGACGACGTTGCGGAACGCCGGATGAACAGTGACATCCTCAACTTTTTCCCCGTGGATGTACACGCTGCTTTTCGCCCGCTTGAGCCGCTCCATATACTCCTGACCTGTTTTGGCCGGCATTTTCATTCCCCCCGTTTTCACGTATAATAGATAAGGAAGCGCTATCATTCAGAATGTTCAAAATTAATATAACATATGATTTCATATATGAAAAATACAAAAATGATCAACCATCCTATACGAAAAAGATATGGAAGCAAGAGAGGAGTCACGGCCATGATCGATGTGAAGCAGCTGAAATACTTCGTCACGATTGCCGAAGAGGGGCAAATCACCAAAGCGGCGCAAAAGCTTCATATCGCCCAGCCGCCGCTCAGCCAGCAGCTGAAGCAGCTCGAAGAAGAGCTCGGCGTTCCTTTATTTGACCGGAAGGCGAAAAAAATGGAGCTCACCGCACCGGGCAAAGCGTTTTACGAAAAGGCGAAACGGCTGCTCGCCCAGCTGGATGACGCCGTAGCGGAAGTAAAAGAAATCGAAGAGGGAACGGCGGGAACGCTGTCGATCGGCTGCGTTAAATCGTGCTTTTACTATTTGGCCCAAGCCATCCGTCACTTCCATGAACAAGCCCCGAACGTGACCTTTCATCTCCGTGAAGGAGATACATTTTCCATTTGCCAGCTGCTTTACGAGCGGCACATTGACATCGGCATCGTCCGCCTGCCGATCGACTCGGCTGATTACGACGTCATCCGTCTGCCCGGCGAACGTTATGTCGGCGTGTTGCCGGCGCAATGGAAAACCGGCCAAACCGCGTTATGCATGCGCGATTTTGCGGATTGGCCGCTTCTCCTTCTCCACCGAGTGCACGGCGCCGGACAGTACGAGCGGGTCATCGAGGAATGCCGCCGCCATGGCTTTGAACCGAACGTTCTATGCGAATGCCCGGACGCGACCATATTGCTCTCCCTTGTCGCCCAAGGCCTCGGGGCCACCATTGTGCCGCAATCCACCGTAGCCTTGTTTCGCCTCCCTGGCATCAAGGTGCTGGAGATCATCGACTCTTCGATGACAGCGGAAGCCGCCGCCATCCTCGACCGACAACGGTATTTGCCGAAAAGCGCCCGAACATTCCTCGACGTGCTCCAAACCGTTGCCGCCCGCGCCGCCGGTGAACAACATGAAGAAAGATAGCGATTCCTCCAATCGTGGACGCTCAAGGGAAACGTCATGCCCTCGTTGCGCCGTCCTTTTTGTTCAATGACCTGCTTTTCAAAAAATGAGGCGCCGTTGGGCGCCTCATCACAACCCTGCCGACCGCTGCAGCCGCTTGGCGATTTCGAAAAAATCTTCGGCCGAAATCCCGGGGGCGAATTCTTCCGGCACTTCGTCCAAATCGGGGATCGCCCCCCCTTGGGGCGCTCCTTCGACCACCTCGAGCGGCTGTCCATCGCTTGGATGGGTTCCTTGCCAAATGCGGACGATTTCTTTGTAATAGCGATCGCTGAACGTATAAAGCCGGCGGTGGACGCCTTGATCCTCATACTTTCTCGCCTCGTCGAACACACGGTTATCCAACTTCGGGATCGGCAGCAGTTTCGTCACATCGACCCCCGTAGCCACTTCGATCGCTTTGGCGTACGCCAAAATATGAACGCCCCCGCGCACAAGCAAGTAGCCGATCATCTCGCGGGCGGTAGGGTGGTCCGTCATTTCATAGACGCGCATTTTATGCGTGCGCGCTCCGCATTCAAGGAAAAAGTTGTGAAGCAAATCCAAAATCAAGTTGCCGCTGTTGAACACGTACTCCCCCGTCCACGCCTTCCCCATCGAATCGCCGGGAAACGCCGTCTGCGCCGTCGCGATAAAATGATACGTATTGCGCTTGTCTTTCGCATCCTTCATCGGCGCTGTATCCGGATCACCTGGATGGGTGGAGCCGGTCAAGCAAAGGTTGATCGCATTGGACACGAGCTCCACATGGCCAAACTCTTCGGCGGTGATGCTCGCCACCAACTCGTAAAACGGGCGCAGCTTCTGTTTTTGCCGAAAATTGAATGACTGAAACAAATAATTGTTTAACGTCGACATTTCTCCGAAACGGCCGCCAAGCAGCTCCTGAACAGCGGCAGCCGCATTGGGGTCCGCGTATTTGGGCTTCGGCAATTCAATCGCCAGCCGGTCGATCCGCTGAAATACCACGACTCTTTTCCTCCTCTCCATTAATTGCTGAGGCGAACAGACACCACTTGCGCCAAGCGGATGTAATAAACCGCCTGATGCGCCGAGATGACGATATGGTCCGGCTTCACATCCCTCACAGTTCCTTGGATCGAACCGCGGACGGTTTCCACCACCACTTCTTTGCCGTTCAAAGCTTGGAAAGCGTGGTACACATACGGGTCAACCAGGGCAATGAGCTGCGGTGACGAAGCATGGGACGCGTAGGGCTGGTTCATTCTCATTTCCTCCCTTTTGATGCGCTGAAGAAGATTCCCTTTTTATCCATATGCCGCCCCATGCAGAACATGACAAAAAAACCCAACGTCGAGAAAAGAAAGCGGCCTGATGCTCAAGGACATTCAAGCCGCTTCCAAAGATGTTTACGCCGCTAGAAAGCGACGAATGCTCGGAATCTTTTGCACAACAAAACGATCAAACAGCCAAATTGCGGCGAGCGACAAAGCAAATAACGGCATCACAATTCCTGCAGCGATCATGCCGCCCCACACCGTTTTCGCCGCTTGAGGGTCTTTCACCCGCGCCGGAGCGCCGAAACCGTCTTTCGGCTTGCGCTTGCGCCACATGACAAAGCCGCTGACGCACAAAAACACAAGCCCGAGGCAAAAAACGAGATTGACGAGCTGATTGGCCAGCCCAAACAACCGCCCTTCATGGAACGCGATGCCAATCGTAATCGCTTTGGCCAATGCGCCGTAGTCGGAAAAGCGGACATCGCTCAGCACCCGTCCCGAATATTGGTCAATATGCAAGGTGGCGTTATCCCACGGCTTCGTCTTCGATGTCGCAACGGTAAACACCCCTTTCGGCCCTTGCGGCAGCGAAATGGTGAACGGCTTTTTCACCTTTTTCGCCTCCGCGATCGCATACACGTCATCGAGCGACAACGAAGTCGTGTTGTGTGTATGAACAGAAGGCACCGGCAGTTGCTCGGCCGCCCATGGCACGTCTTGCGCCACGTCTTTGGTGACCACTTTCGATTCCGGCTTCGGTCCGAAGCTGAACGCAAACGGCGGATACCCGGTGTTTGTCGCCGTCGCCACGCGGTTGATGACCTCCCCCATGACCCCTGTCCACGGCATCCCTGTCACAATGAGCAGCAAAATGCCGATGCTCAACCATATGCCTGTCACTGCATGCCAATCGCGCCAAGCCAACCGTTTTTTCGCCCGCCAGCGCGGCCAAAACGTCCCGAGAACAGAGAATGATTGCCGCGGCCACCAAAGATAGAGGCCCGTGGCCAACAAAATAAAGCCCCAACAAGCCGCCAGCTCTACAAAACGGTTGGCTGCCGTTCCGCCAATCAATAGCTCGCTGTGGATTTTTTTCGCGATTTCCGTCCAATTCTCATCCGCGCGCAATGCCCCTTGAATCTCCCCGGTATACGGATTGACAAAAGCAAACACCATTTCTCCTTTGTCCATCATCCCGATTTTCACGGTCCGATTCGCTTCTTTCTCAAGCGTCACAGAGACAACGGAATCATGCGGATATTTCTCCTTGACCCGTTCCGTCAGCTCAACGAGAGACAGCCTTTTTTCCCCTACCTTGTCCACCTCGTACAAATGGCCGTACAGAGCCGATTCGATCTGCGGCTTAAACAAATAGACGGCCCCGCTCAACGCCAAAATGATCAGAAACGGCGCAAAGATGATCCCGGCATAGAAATGCCACCTCCAGACCGCCGCATACATCGGCCGCTGTTTGTCCGCCGCCTTCACCGTTTGTTCCACAGTTTTCCCCCCTGCCATGTTTTCATGTTTTTCAGTAGGNAGTATAGAACAAAACTGTGTCCAAACGGTGAGCAATCGGCGAAAATGGTGTGAAATGAAACGGCCGGACAGACCGGTCCGCCTCATCATCCGATCAACCCAAGACGCAGCGCTTTTGCCACCGCTTCCGTCCGATTTTTCGCGTTGAGTTTCCTTAAGGCGCTGGAAATGTAGTCGCGCACCGTAAATTCGCTCAAATAAAGCTGACAGGCCGCTTCCAATGTCGAGGCTCCGTCGGCGAGCAGCTTCAAAATCTCGATTTCTCTTGGCGACAAGGATTCCGCCATCCCTTCCCATTCTTTTTTTGGCGCCTTGATCCATTTCAACAGCAACTCCCCCGCGCTTTGGCCAAATTTCATCAGCGCGGGAAACAGGCGGCGGTCAACGGCAAAGAAGCGGCCCGGTCCGCGGTCGAGAACGACGCCTCCAATCATCCGCCCTTCCGTCGGCACATACACCGGAACGATCACCAGTGAGGCCAAACCGAACAAATCCACATACAGGCGCGGAAACTGTTCGCTCGCCCTCGGCACATAAATCGGACGAAAATGTCGAAATTCATGCACTTCCGCTTTCAATTTCCCCACACTTTCTTTCAACATCGGAATGCTGTCCAATTCCACGCGCAAGCGCTGAATTTGCCCATTGTCCACGCCATGCCCGTGCAGACCGATGGCTGTGCTCTCCTGATTGACAAATTGAAACAGAGCGCAGCGGCTGAAAGGAAGAAAATAGGAAAAACCAAAACAAATATGCGCCGCCGATTCCTCAAACGTCTGCGCCCGCAAAATCCATTCGTTGAACAAAATGACGGCGTCTTTCCACAAGGATTCTTTTTTCCACGAGGAATCGCGGCCGATTTTGAATGATTGCTCATTCATTTCATACAACAACCATTCATTCCATTTGAAAAACAAATACCGCACGGCTGGGTGCAGCGTAGCAGCCGCTGACGCATGCGCCTTCAACACTTGATGAACCGTATTTTCCATTAAATTTAGGGAAAATATGACCATCTCCGGATGAAACGCCGCAATGCGTTCGAGATGCCTATTCGCTGGGTGTTCGCCCCCGTACGGGAGCAATCTTGCCTGAACGAATGCGCACAGCGTGGAAAACACCTCTTGAACCCGCGCATTCCGCTTGCCAAGCGCTTCGCCGATCCGCTTCCATTCCCGGTTCACTTCCCTTTCATACTGCCGCAAAATATCCGAAGCCTCTCTCAGCAGTCGAAACAAATGATTGTGCAATTCTGTTGACAAGGCAACGCCCCCCTTTTTTGGTCGACCGTGTTCCCTCACTATTGTATTTTCGCAACGCGTGCGTTGATTCCTTCTCCCCTCTGCGACGAAGACGGGAAAAAACCCTACAAATGTAGGGATTTTATTTTATTTGAATTATTTTAATATTTAATTAAATCTATATTTAAAGCGCTTTCAATTTATGTGAAGGGGAGGAGAATGTTCATGAATATGGCCAGCCAATCACTGATTGTAGGAGGGCACACGGCGAAAAAACCGTTGCTTCTCGCCTTGCTCGGAGGATTTTTTGCCCTCACTCTTATGTTGTCCGCCTTCGGGCTGACAGGCGTCGCCTATGCCGTACCAATCAGCGGGGTCGGCGAATTCACTGTTCAGTTTGACAAGCTAAACGGCAGCGGGTTTAAAATGTACGGCGGCGTGGCGGAAGCAGGCAATGCGCCGCAGACGCCGGTCTTCGTCAATGAAATGGATAAAGCGACGATTCAAGGTCTTCGGATTTCGAAAGACTTCCCGGCCTTGGGCATTCGCGTCGTCATTGTCGCGAGCGAGCCTGTCTCCATTGACGGCCTCGTGCAAAAAGCGACGCAAATCAACGGCAACATCTCCTTCGGCAGCTTGACGATGAAAGAAAGCTATGTCGGCGATACGAGCAACCCAGTCGAGAAAGCGGCCAAAGAATTCACACAAGGAGCCGACAGCATTACGATCGAAAACGGCGATATCAAAACCGTCTACTTATTCCAGCAAAAAGTGTCGCTGCCGGGCATGAAAGTGTACTTTGAAAAACTCAACTAATTTCAGTAAGGATGAGAAACATTGGGCATCATTCGTTCTAGCTGGCAGGCGTTCGGTCGCTGGCGGAAACGCCGCCCGTTTTGGGGGGCAACGTTTCTCTTGTTATCAAGCCTTGTGATTTTATGGGTTCCGATGCAGCTATACGAAATTTCTCTCGTTCCCGGAAGCATGGTGTTCGTCGGCTTTTTCCTTGGCGGCATGGTCATGTTGATGGGGATTCTTTCCTACGCCATGCCGCGGCTATCCACCTTGCTCGGCATCATCGGTATGTTCAGTGCCATTCTGTCGATCATGGGCGCCTTGGGCGGCTTCTTAGTCGGCACGATTCTCGGCATCATCGGCGGGGCGCTTTGCATCGCCTGGCGCCCGCAATGGGCCGAAGCCGACACTCCTGCCGCTCATCGTGAAGCAGCGGCAGACAAAGAGCCATCCGCCGCAACCGACTAACAGGCGCCGATCGCTCGGCCGAACGAAGCGAAAGATTCGCTCGTTCGGCCTTCTTTTTTATCTCTTTTTCCCGATCACGAATCCATTCATCATGAACAAACGAGGCGCATATTCATATTATGGGCCCATCATCGCTGCAGAACAAGATGAAAGAAGGAGGGACCGCCATGAAACACCTTTCTCCCGAGCGACTGCACGTCACCCAGACCGCTGGAATCACCCAGCTGTCACCAGTGAACGGCCGTCTGTACACCTTAACCCACTCGGACACGACTGGCGCCTTATTCCTCACCGTCTCCCGCGCATTTGTCACTGATCAGCTCACTTCTCAACGCGATGAAGTGCTCGGTGAATGGAAACAAGCCGGGCAACAGCTAGTATTGTTTCTCTATGTATTCATTGGCAACCGGCAAATGGGCCGGCAAGAAAATGCGCGCCGGGCGAACGTATTCAAGAAAGAATTGCCGTTGGCGCTCGAAGCCATTCGCTATGGCGACCGCGCTTTTTTTCACACGTACCCGTTTTGTGATTGGTGCCCGATTTTCATTCATTTCACTTTGGAATACCCGGAGCTCAACCGGACGGAATACTACGGCACCCCGTATTTGTACCGCTGACAACCACTTCGGTGATGGGGCTATGCATCGCCGCGTTTTTGGGCAGCCGACAAATCTCTTTCTGTTTCTCAAAACTGTATAAAAATATCGGGCCAACGGTATGCGCGCATTGTAAGAATTACCCTTAAGCATTGCGCTCAAAGTGAGTGCCACTCT
>NZ_LDPD01000025.1:126311-126380 GCF_001026865.1 Geobacillus sp. ZGt-1
CTTCCAATATTTCATCAGCATCAAAGTCTTTAACGCAATCTGTTTCAAAATATGTTACATCTTCAAAAA
>NZ_LDPD01000025.1:126464-132888 GCF_001026865.1 Geobacillus sp. ZGt-1
AATGAAAAACGACCGCAAACACGGTCGTATCAAGAGGTTCACCATTTTTAATCCGAAACAGCAACATGTTGGAAATGGAGACGGTGGGAGTCGAACCCACGTCCAGAGGCATCGCCACTTAAGCATCTACGAGCGTAGTCGGTATATTTCGCTTCGCCGTCCGTTCCGCCTACCGACAGGCCTCCCGGCGGCTAGCCTGGTTCGTCTCTTCCCTCATCCTCAGGCGGCGGATTTGGGCGTAGCCCGCTTCATATGAGCCCCTCGAACGCCACGCGGGCGATGGCGGGAGGAGCTAGCTGCAGCAATTAGGCAGCTAAAGCGTAGTTTTGTTTGCCAGTTATCTTTAGGTGACGTTTTTACGAGGACGTCCCCCTCGGCTCGCCGCTTAAGCTCGACCTACCCCTGTCGAATCCGGATCGTCCCCGCGGTGGCGAAGAAAGATCGGAATAGCGTAAGCGATGGATAACTGGCTGTTGCATTATTTATTATACCATGGCGATGCGCATTTTCAATGGGAATGTTTTCAACCCCGGTGAAAAACGGTCATTTTTGCCAAAGCGATGGAGTTCGCCAGGAAAGAAGAGCCGATGTTTCAATGCTTCTCCACTGGAGAAGATTCGATTGAGAACTGTTTTTCCCATACACCACCGACTCCCTATAAGGCTGGTGAAAAACGGGTTTTGCGCCCAGATCGGCGGCGCTGGACGAGAAAGGCATGTCGATCTGACAAAGTTTCTCTAAATAGAAAAAGAATTGGGATCTCCCGTTTTTTCTTTGAATCACCAACCCTCTATAGTTTTTGCCGCTCGCGGAACGCCCGCTCGATTTCGCGCTGCGCTTCTTTCCGCTTCATGTCTTCCCGTTTGTCGTATTTTTTCTTCCCTTTGGCCACTCCAAGCTCCACTTTGGCAAAGCCATTTTTAATATACAATTTCAGCGGCACGAGCGTATACCCTTGCTCTTTCGTATAGCCGATCAGCTTGTTGATTTCGCGGCGGTGCAAAAGGAGCTTTCTCGTCCGCAGCGGATCATGGTTGTAGCGGTTGCCTTGTTCATACGGGCTGATATGCATGTTATGAAGAAACACTTCCCCTTTTTCCACTTTGGCGAACGAATCTTTCAAGTTCACCCGGCCGTTGCGGATCGATTTGATTTCCGTCCCTTGCAGCACAAGGCCGGCTTCATACGTTTCTTCGATGAAATAGTCGTGGTGCGCTTTTTTGTTTTGGGCGATCACTTTTCCTTCGCCTTTCGGCATCCGTTTTCCCCCTCCTCATTGTAGCGTTTCTTATTTTACCAAAAACGAAAAAGAAGGAAAAGCCGCCCGTTCGGCTTTTCCTCACCGTTTTTTCTTTTTCTTCTTTTTCGCCTTCGCGCTGCGGTTTGAGCCGCTTTGCGCTTTCGGCTCCGCCTTCGCTTTTCCTTTCTTTTGCTTTTTCCCTTCAATGACGACCGGAGCGGCTTTCGCTTTCGGCGGACGGCGTCCCTTCATGCCGACGACTTCAAAATCGACGATCCGTTCGTCTTTGTTCACGTTGATGACGCGGACGGTGATTTCATCGCCGATGCGGTACATTTTCCCGGTCCGTTCGCCGATCAACGCGTAGTGGCGTTCGTCGTAGCGGTAATAGTCGTCCGTTAAGTAGCTGACGTGCACCAAGCCTTCGATCGTGTTCGGCAGCTCAACGAACAAGCCGAAGTTCGTCACCGAGCTGATAATGCCGTCAAACTCCATCCCGATTTTGTCTTCCATAAACTCGGTTTTCTTCAGATCGTCCGTCTCCCGCTCCGCCTCAACGGCGCGCCGCTCCATATCGGAAGCGTGTTCCGCAATTTCAGGCAGCTTTTCCGCCCATTTTTGCTGGGTGTCAAGATCCATCTGGCCGTTAATGAGATACGTCCAGATCAACCGATGGACGATCAAATCCGGGTAGCGGCGGATCGGTGACGTAAAATGGGTGTAAAACTCGGTCGACAGGCCGTAATGGCCGAGGCTCTCGGCGTCATAGCGCGCCTGTTTCATCGACCGAAGCATGACGGTCGAGATCACCATTTCTTCCGGCTCGCCGCGCACCGCTTCGAGAATTTGCTGGAGGGCGCGCGGATGGATTTGGTTGCCCGTTCCTTTCACGACATAGCCGAAGTTCGTGATGAACTCTAAAAAGCGCTGCAGTTTTTCCGGCTTCGGATCCTCGTGAACACGGTAAATAAATGGCACGTTCAACCAATGGAAATGCTCAGCCACCGTTTCGTTCGCCGCCAGCATAAACTCTTCAATCAACCGCTCAGCGACCGACCGCTCGCGCAAGACGACATCGTACGGCTTGCCGTTTTCATCGACAAGCACCTTCGCCTCCTTAAAATCGAAATCAATCGCCCCGCGCTTTATCCGCTTTGCCCGCAAAATGTCGGCAAGCTCAGCCATCAGCTCAAACATCGGCACAAGCGGCGCATATTTTTCCCGCAAGGCTTCGTCTTTGTCAACGAGAATTTTATTGACATCGGAATACGTCATCCGTTCCGCCGTGCGGATGACGCTTGGGAAAATTTCATGGNGGACGACTTCTCCTTGCGGGGTGATTTCCATTTCGCACGAGAGCGTCAGCCGATCGACTTTCGGGTTGAGCGAGCAAATGCCGTTCGACAGCCGATGCGGGATCATCGGGATGACGCGGTCAACCAAATAAACGCTCGTGCCGCGTTCATACGCCTCGCGGTCAATAGGCGAGCCTTCCTCAACATAGTAGCTGACATCGGCGATATGAACGCCGAGCTTATAGTTGCCGTTTTCAAGCTTTGTCACGGTGACGGCATCGTCCAAATCCTTCGCATCTTCCCCGTCGATCGTGACGATCATCTCGCCGCGCAAATCGCGGCGCCCTTCCAAGTCTTTCTCCGTAATGACATCCGGCACCCGGTTGGCGTGCTCGATCACGTCTTCTGGAAATTGAAGCGGAAGGCCGTATTTATAGATGATCGCCAAAATGTCGACGCCCGGGTCGTTTTTATGGCCGAGAATTTGGACGACTTCCCCTTCAGCGCTCATTCGTCCTTCCGGGTACGAGGTGAGCCGGGCGACGACTTTATGCCCTTCGACCGCGCCGTTCGCCGCGTTTTTCGGAATGAAAATGTCGTTGACGATCCGTTTGTCATCGGGGATGACAAAGCCGAAATATTTGCTTTCCGTGTACGTGCCGACGACTTCTTTCACCCCGCGCTCCAAAATGCGGACGATCGTTCCTTCGCGGCGCGCCCCGGATGAATCGGCTTGGACGCGCACAAGCACCGTGTCGCCATGCATGGCGTTTTTCAGTTCGGACGGCGGGATAAAAATATCATCCAGTCCCGGCTCCTCCGGTGTGACAAACGCGAATCCTTTCGGGTGGCCAATCACCTTGCCGCGCACGAGATTCATCCGCTCGGGCACGCCGTAGCGGTTGCTGCGCGTCCGGACGACAAGACCTTCCTCTTCCATGGCGACAAGCGTTTTGACAAACGTTTTAAACTCCTCAGCATCCGCAATCCCAAACGCTTCCTCCAGTTCCTCAACGGTCAGCGGTTTGTACGCCTCATCGCGCATAAACGTTAAAATTCGTTCGGCCAACACATGATCCATTGGCCATCCCCTCCTTTCTCCATTACCAATCTAACGATTCAAGAAATGCATAAATATCTTCATGCAGCTGATCTTTTTCTTGATCAAGCGTAATCACATGGCCTGATTGCTCATACCATTTGATTTGTTTGACCGGCGATTCAATTTCGTTATAAATGATGTTCGCGCTGTCTGGATTGATCATCTCATCATGGCGCGCTTGGACGACGAACGTCGGCGCATAAACCAAATCAAGGTGGGCGCGCACATCGGCAATGAGTTCTTGCAAGGCTTTCAACGTCTTCATCGGCGTTTGTTTGAACCGTTCCATTTCCTGTTCGATTTGTTCCTCTGATTTCCCTTCCCGCTTTTTATACTCGCGCGCATACTCGAGCACACCTTCGTACATCGTTTCTTCGCTTTTGATGTACATCGGCGCGCACATCGTCACAATGCCTTCTATAGGTACAGTGTAGCCTAATTTGAGAGAAAATACGCCTCCAAGCGACAATCCAGCCACGGCAATTTTTTCGTAGCCTTTGTTTTTCAAAAACTGATAGCCGTTCATGACGTCTTGCCACCAATCATCCGGTCCGGTGTGGACGAGCTCTTCCGGCGGCACGCCATGCCCTTTGTAAATCGGAGCGTGGCACGTATACCCTTTCGATTCCAAGAATCGCCCAAGCATCCGAACGTCGGCGGAATTGCCGGTAAACCCATGCAAAAGCAGCACCGCCCGCTCCCCGGCTTCAAAGAAAAACGGCTTCGGCGGAACAATTTTCATCATAGGTTCTCCTTCCTCTCTGGTGTGAAATAGAAAGGGCAGCCCTTCATTCTATGGACCGCCCCATGTTTGACTTATGATGGCTGTACGTACGTAACCAAGATCGTCAATACGAAAAACAAGACGGCCAACACGACCGTGACGCGCTGAAACACCGCATCGAGCCCACGGGCTTTCTGCTTCCCGAACAATTGCTCGGCGCCGCCGGTGATCGCCCCCGACAGCCCGGCGCTGCGGCCCGACTGCAGCAAGACAACTGCGATCAGCGCGATCGACACAATGACAAGCAGCGTCACAAGCAAGGCATGCATGCCTGACACCTCCAACGACCGACGTTGCAATAATTTCACTATACCATAGATCGCCGTTGGCGGCAACTGGCGGGCCTGTCTCAACACGACGAAAGGAACAGATTCTCTTTTTTGTGAAACATTAGATTGGAAAGCCCGTCATCTAAAAATTTTAAAAAAATACAAGCCAGAAGATGCTCAAATGGAGGAAATCGATGAAATCATTGACGAATGCCTGGCAAAAATCGCAACGTATCTGACCTGATCTGATCGGCCTGGAGGCAGCGAAAGAATGGAACGATGTTGAAGGAAAGACTACATTTCCTGTCTTTTCTATATAAGTTGCAATAAAGAAAAGTTTCAACTTATATAGAGGGCTAAATCGAAGGGATGGGGCCAAAAAATTCCCTGCTCCTCCCCTTTGGCATAGATGGGGGAGCGTTTCATCCTCCATCCGCTTGACGCTCCATGAATCGGGTGCGGTATGATCATTGTCGTCCGCCGCCGAAATACGTTACAATAGAAAGCAAATCGGCAACGACTGGAGGGACTTCAATGGCAAGACCGGACGAACGAGTCGTCATCGCGATTGACGGCTATCAATTCAAACGGGCGCGGGAGGCGAAGAAAGGGAAAATTTTCGTCACCTCGCCGATTGGGGCGAACTTTACGTTTGACGTCAACGTCATGCGCAAGCTCATCGAGGCCATCGACCGCGACCCAGCGCTGGCGGAACAGTTCGGGCTTCCTTCTCAGGGGGCAAACGAATAACAAAGGAACGGCGGTTGGCCGTTCCTTTGTTGGTTTAGCGGAGAGAGGCCGAAGTCCATTTTTTCACAGATGGCGGTGCTCCCTCACGAATCAAATCTTCTAGCGTCCTTGCCATGCCGCTCGCTCGCGGCCAAACGGATCATCTTCGACATGGCTGGCGGCTGAAAAGACAAAGGCCGCCTTGCGCTCGCTCGTATACGCCGGCCACGCTTCCGGCAAGTGATCGCCGTTCGGGTTGCCGGTGCGGGCAAACGCCAGCCAGGCGTAATGCATTTGGTCAGCGATCGCCTCGCGCTCCGGCCGGTTGCCGACGAAATTCGCGACGCCCGGCTGATGGAGATTGTGAAACACAAACGGCAGCTCGAGCGCGTGGCATGCTTTCAGCTGTCCGCCGAACACCGGCGTCTCATAATCAAACCGGTACATGTACACATCCGCTCCGTGGGCCGCTTGGGCGTCCGCTGTCCGCAGCATCCCCTCGACAAAAACACGGTACGTCATGATGCGCAGCCACGTTTGCCAGTCGGGCGCCGACGGCTCCGCCGTCTCTGCATAATAGCGAATCGCCGCCTCCGGCACGGGCCCGACTTCACGGTTGATCCGGTCAAGCAGTTCTTTTTCGCCAAGCTTTGTCCACGATGGATCCGTCAAGGTAAACAGGTTGTACTCGTCTTTCGTCACGCCGATGAGAATCGGAATGCCGCTGGCCGCCCCGTCGTGGAGCGCCTCGATCGGATGGCGCCGCAATACGCGGCCATCCACCACCGGACCGTACATGATTCCCGGACCGAGCGACAGCGCCGCCCGCAGCAGCTCCTCGGCGGGAATCGACAAGAGCCGGCCGCGGTCACCCGGGCGGATGCCGGCGCGCTCGAGAATGCGCTCGGTCATCGCCATGGCGGTCTTGGGCGAACGGAGGAGAAGCGCTCCCGAACCGCTTTGCAAAATGGCGCGCCGAAACAGCCCGCTGGCCTCCGGAAGCGA
>NZ_LDPD01000025.1:132906-133721 GCF_001026865.1 Geobacillus sp. ZGt-1
CGCCGCTCCCGCCGATTCACCGAAAATCGTCACATTGTCCGGATCACCGCCAAACGCCGCAATGTTCTCCTTCACCCAGCGCAGCGCCGCCACTTGGTCCAAAATGCCGAGATTCCCGGCTTGCGCGTACGCTTCGCCGAACGAATCACCGAGATGCAAAAAGCCAAACACGTTCATTCGGTAGTTGATCGTTACGACGACGACATCGCCGTGTTTCGCCAACGCCGTCCCGTCATACCACGGCGAAGAACCCGAGCCGAACAAAAAGGCGCCGCCGTGAATCCAGACGAGCACCGGCCGCTTCTTCCCATCCGCCGCCGGCGACCAAACGTTCAGGTACAGCCCGTCTTCGCTCGGCGGCTCGCTCATCCGCCCGAGCAATCCGCTGAAAATCGGATCCGACGGCTGCATCACGACAGGACCGAAGGCAGTCGCCTCCCGCACCCCATCCCATGCCTCAGGCGGCTCCGGCGGCAAAAAACGGCGTTCACCGACCGGCGCTTTCGCATACGGAATTCCTTTCCAAACGAAAACGCTTCCATTCACCACACCGCGCAGCCGCCCATACCGTGTTTCAACAACGGTTCGTTCCATCCTCTTCCCACTCCTCTGAATATTTGGACGATTCAAAAATATTATAAACCAACAGCCAGTCTGCGTCCATCGTTTTGCGACCGCACGCGAGGTTCTCATACCGCGTCCAAAAGAGAGGTGCCCCGCCCATGCACAAAAGTAAAGATAGACGCGGCCGAAACAGTCAGCGCCATGAAAAAGATGATTCTAGGCGCGATCACCTTAAGCGGCGTTGTTCGGTC
>NZ_LDPD01000025.1:133770-133941 GCF_001026865.1 Geobacillus sp. ZGt-1
CAAATTGCATCTATATAGTTGAGCAAATTCACTAATAAACTGTAGGTTGGTCTCTTTGTTAACGGAAAATATTGTAATGAAAATTGCTCATCTACAGTCAAGAAAAATTAATTTGCGATCTCCATCAGCAAGTGCAACAAAGGCCGGGTTCACCTTCAGTTTTGTATCGTT
>NZ_LDPD01000025.1:134104-146816 GCF_001026865.1 Geobacillus sp. ZGt-1
ATAATTATTAATGTATAATTTATTACCAATATTAATTATTTTTTGAGGAAAAGGTTTAGACAATTGTTTCTCAGAAATAATTTTGCCATTATTCAAGTCTACAACCATAAGCTTATTTGTATATCTTTCAGGATTTTTCACCCATCCCGGCCTTGGCCCGTAAGAAAAGCCTGTAAAAACACAGTACATTTTGTTATCTTCGATCACAAAATCACTTGGTGGTAATTCAATATTATCTTTAATGACAGGATGAAAGGAAAGGGATGCATCATGCATTTGTACCCTATATACGTTGCTATGCTCACTGGATTTACCACCAGAATTTATAGTAATGAAAATTTCATTTTTGTAATGTTTCATTGTACTGACCATTCCAGTGGTAAATGTCAAGTTTTCTACTTTCCCACTAGACATATTCACAACAAAAAAAGGCATGCCTTCTCTAAATATTTCAGATGAAGCCATGTAAACTTTTTGGTTTAGTACCGCATAAGACGACGGAACATGCGGCAACTTTAATTTCTTTTCCACATGACCACTCGAAAGATTGATGATAAGCATCGATGGTTGAGTTCCTGTATATGTACCATCATCTATTGCATAAACTCGATTTCCTTCTATAGAAAAGCTTTGAAATTTATTTTTATTTTCAATTTCTTTGACTATATTCAGCTTTTTATCAAGAAAAATTAATTTGCTATCTCCATCAGTAAGTGCAACAAAGGCTGGGGGAACCTTCAGTTTTGTATCGTTTCGGGAGACTATTTCTTCCCATTTCTCACACCCCACCATTAAAAACAAACAGATGCAATAAATGAAAATCATGATTTTCTTCATTATACAGCCCCTCGTAAATAAGTGTTCATCAAAATAGGACTACTTAAAAATTGAGAAAACCTCGTTCACTTGGAACAATGGGATCACACGATTGACTTGGATAAACTCATCCATCCTAAGGCTCCATCCTTTCCTGTTGAATGACGATGCGTTGGCTCATCGTCTCGACCGCCTGTATAAGGACAGCATTCACCACATCATTAGCGCTTGCTTGATTCATATTTCCCCAAAAGAGGCCTTTCTCCCCGAGTCTTCACGCCGATGCGACGAACAAGGCCCTTTACAGCGCGTATGAATCGGCCTCGCTAGAAGCTCTGAAGGTCCACACACGGTAACAACCGCCGTACGAGCATGAGCTGAGGCCGATTCGGTCAACATCCCGTGGAGCGTCCCCTTTACGTTGACGGAGAGAAACAGTGCCACGCACCGGGCTCGAGACCCCTCCTCCGCCTATGAAGGTCACCCGGTTATTTAGTGCAAAATTCTAATCAAATACCCCCGATTTGAGCAAAAAACTAGTTTTTCACTAACCTTCTAAAGATTATTTTACCATCAAGTATGGCGTATTAATCAGCAGAGTCATGAACCAGTTGCAAATATTTTAGTATCTCCGTCTTGATAAATATCGTCCGGATAAACGTATAGCCCGCCATCGTAATCCAAGTCACGATTCCCCATCTCATAATACGCTTTCCAAGCTAATTTACTACAATACCACGTGCTATCATCCGACTTGTAAGAACCTACAAATTTATATGGTTCTCCTAATTGGTTTCTAATGTAATTACGGGCAAGGGTTCTAAATTGCTGTTCTAAAGTATAGACATATAAACCGACCGCTTGGTCGTAGTTTCTAAATTTCCTTGCCGTGGAATAGTGGACATTACTTTGTCCATCACCAGGTTGGTTTTCTACATTCGCTTCAATGAATGCATATGAATCTAAACTACCAGTATAATAAGTACCGTCCCATACAGCGGCATGACGATAGTACCCCCATACTACTGAACCATCATGTACTACAATAATATCACCAGGTGCAAACGCCGCGAAAGATATGTTATTCGTACCTTTGGGTGAACCGAAAGAATCACCAGGCGCCCAGTCCGGTTTAGGGTCATCCTTGTCATAACCCTTTTTAACTCCCAATTCTGATTTTCTTACTAAATCATACTTATCAATATTCACACTTTGTTTAAGTTTTTCTTTTTGTTCTAACACTTCTTTAACTTCTCTGCTTTCATTGTTTACAACCTCTGAGTCTGCAAAAGCGTAGTTTACCAAATTAAATCCAGATAGTAGTGCTACAAACGATGAGGCCACCAAAAATTTCTGAAATTTACCTTTCAAGCAAATCCCTCCTCTACCACTGATGTGTAGATAAAAAATTTTGCAAAACTACGATTTTTTTCCTTAGTAACTTCGTGCAAATCCGATGGCTCTATTGTTTTTCACCAACTTTCGAATTCTTTTTTGCAACTCCATTCTAAAAAAAAAATAAAAAGAACTTTCCTGTAGAATGTAAGTAACGACGCAAACAAACCTAGGAGGCGCTCTCTGTGCACAAGCATACCACACTCCCAAATTTGATGCAAAAAATTGTTTCTGATGAGGATCGGATTTTACTTGTCAATTCGGAACAAAACAATGTCGTTCCAAAAAGCGCCATCGCGTCGTGATCTTTCAGGATGCGAACGAGCATGACATCCGTGTGGTCACGAACCTCTTGAAGGCATCGGCGGAAAAGATTGCCGAGATGTATCAAGCGCGTCATCATAAAACGACTATTTACGATCCCATCTGATGAAGAGGCGTAGCTTTCCTAAATGCGTCAAGACGTCTTGATCACCGCCAGCCATTCGATTCTCTTTTCGCCTCCGTCAAAACGACAGGCGCCCCCTCCGTTGGGGACGCCTGTTCCCGTTATTTTTTCAAATTGTAAAACGAGCGGATGCCTTGGTAAATGGCCGTGTGGCCGAGTTCATCTTCAATGCGGAGCAGCTGGTTGTATTTCGCGACGCGGTCGGTGCGCGACGGCGCGCCCGTTTTGATTTGGCCGGCGTTGGTGGCGACGGCGATGTCCGCGATCGTGCTGTCTTCCGTTTCGCCGGAACGGTGCGAGACGACGGCGGTGTAGCCGGCGCGTTTCGCCATTTCGATGGCGTCAAACGTTTCGGTGAGCGTGCCGATTTGGTTCACTTTGATCAAAATCGAGTTGCCGACGCCTTTTTCAATGCCTTCGGCCAGTTTTTTCGTGTTTGTGACAAACAAGTCGTCGCCGACAAGCTGGACTTTTTTGCCGAGCCGCTCGGTCAGCAGTTTATGGCCTTCCCAGTCGTTTTCATCGAGCCCGTCTTCNATCGAGATGATCGGATATTTCGATACAAGCTCTTCATACCAAGCGACCATTTCTTCCGACGTTTTCACAACGCCTTCGCCTTCAAGATGATATTTGCCGTCTTCTTTGTTGTACAGCTCGGACGAGGCAACGTCCATGGCGAGCATCACTTGTTCGCCCGGTTTGTAGCCGGCTTTTTCGATCGCTTCGATGATCGTTTGCAGCGCTTCTTCGTTCGATTTCAAGTTCGGGGCGAAGCCTCCTTCATCGCCGACGGCGGTGTTGTAGCCTTTCGCTTTCAGCACCGCTTTTAAGCTGTGGAAAATTTCCGCCCCCATGCGCAGCGCTTCGCGGAAGCTTTCCGCGCCGACCGGCATGATCATAAATTCTTGAATGTCGACGTTGTTGTCCGCATGCGCGCCGCCGTTTAAAATGTTCATCATCGGCACCGGCAGCGTTTTGGCGTTAAAGCCGCCTAAGTATTGGTACAGCGGCAGGCCAAGCTCGTCCGCTGCCGCGCGGGCCACGGCGAGCGAGACGCCCAAAATGGCGTTGGCGCCAAGCTTGCTTTTGTTTTCCGTGCCGTCTAATTCAATCAGCTTCCGGTCGATCGCCACTTGGTCGGCGACCTCCAGGCCGATGATTTCCGGCGCGATGATTTCGTTGACGTTTTCGACCGCTTTTAACACCCCTTTGCCGAGGTAGCGGTTTTTATCGCCGTCGCGCAGTTCGACCGCTTCATATTCCCCGGTCGAGGCGCCGCTCGGCACCAAGGCGCGGCCGAAGCCGCCGTCTTCTGTGTACACTTCCACTTCCACCGTCGGGTTGCCGCGCGAATCGAGCACTTCGCGAGCGTAGACATCGATAATGGCAGACATGGGAACACACTCCTTTTCGTATCGTTTTCTCAAGATCATCATTATTTGACAATCAACGATTTCCCCGTCATTTCTTTCGGCTGCGGCAAGCCGAGCAAATCGAGCATCGTCGGCGCCAAATCGCCTAAGATGCCGCCGTCTCTAAGCTTGATGCCTTTTTTCGTCACGATGACCGGCACCGGATTCGTCGTATGAGCCGTTTGCGGCTTGCCGTCCGGCGTCAATACTTCATCGGCGTTGCCGTGGTCGGCGGTGATGATGGCGATGCCGCCTTTGGCCAAAATGGCATCGACGACTTTGCCGAGGCATTCGTCCACTGCCTCCACCGCCTTGATCGTCGGTTCGAGCTTGCCCGAATGGCCGACCATATCCGGGTTGGCGTAGTTCAAAATGATCGCATCGTACTTATCGGCTTCAATTTCCTTGAGCAGCGCATCGGTCACTTCATAGGCGCTCATTTCCGGCTTCAAGTCATACGTCGGCACTTTCGGCGAGTTGATCAAAATCCGGTCTTCGCCTGGAAATTTCTCTTCGCGGCCGCCGCTCATAAAAAACGTCACGTGCGGATATTTTTCGGTCTCGGCGATGCGCAGTTGGCGCAGTCCGTGCTGCGACAGCACTTCCCCAAGCGTGTTGTCAAGGTTCGTCGGCTTGAACGCCACGTACCCTTTCACCGTTTCGCTGAAATGGGTCAAGCAGACAAAGAACAAATGCTTCGGATGTTTCGGGCCGCGGTCAAACTCGCGGAAATCTTCGTTCGTAAACGTGTTTGAAATTTGGATCGCCCGGTCAGGGCGGAAATTATAGAAGATAATCGCGTCATTGTCTTGAATCGTCGCCACCGGCCGGCCGTCTTCGCGGACGATGACCGACGGCAGGACGAATTCGTCGTAAATGCCGTGTTTGTACGAGTCCTCGATGCATTCGAGCGGATCGCGGTACGTCGGCCCTTCCCCGTACACCATCGCCCGATACGCCTTTTCGACGCGGTCCCACCGCTTGTCGCGGTCCATCGAGTAGTAGCGGCCCGATAACGTCGCGATTTCGCCGACGCCATATTCCTTGATTTTTTCCTGCAGTTCTTTGATGTATTGCGGCGCTGTTTGTGGGCCGACGTCGCGGCCGTCCAAAAAGCCGTGGATGTACACGCGTTTTACGCCTTCTTTCGCCGCCAAGCGCAAGAGGGCGTACAAATGGTGAATATGGCTGTGCACCCCGCCGTCGGAAAGCAAGCCGAACAAATGCAAGCTTGTCCCATGTTGTTTCACATGGTTCATCGCCGCCAAAAACGTTTCATTTCGGTCAAACTCGCCTTCGCGAATGGCAATGTTGACTCGCGTTAAGCTTTGGTACACAATGCGCCCGGCGCCGATGTTGAGATGGCCGACTTCCGAGTTGCCCATCTGCCCTTCCGGAAGCCCGACCGCCTCGCCGCACGCCTTGAGCGTTGTGTGCGGGTATTCGTTCCAATAGCGGTCAAAGTTCGGTTTGTTCGCCTGAGCGACCGCATTGCCGTACGTTTCGTCGCGCAGCGCAAATCCGTCTAAAATGATGAGCGCAACCGGTTTTTTACTCATGGCGCCCCGCCTCCACCAATTGCAAGAATGAAGCCGGCTCGAGGCTCGCCCCGCCGACTAAGGCGCCGTCGATCTGTTCTTGCGCCAAGAAGTCGCGGATGTTGTCTGGTTTGACGCTGCCGCCGTATTGAATGCGGATCGCTTCCGCCGCCTCCGGGCCAAACAGGCGCGAAACAACCGAACGGATATGGCCGCAGACGCTGTTGGCGTCTTCCGGTGTTGATGATTTGCCCGTCCCGATCGCCCAAATCGGCTCGTAAGCGATGACCGCTTGCTTCACTTGTTCCGGCGTCAAGCCGGCGAGCGCTTTTTCCACTTGCGAGGCGACAACGGCGTTCGTCTGCCCCGCTTCCCGCTCCTCAAGCGATTCGCCGCAGCAAATAATCGGTATAAGCCCGCGGGTGAAGGCGGCCAACACTTTTTTGTTCACGGTCTCATCTGTTTCGGCGAACATTTGCCGGCGCTCCGAATGGCCGAGGATGACGTACGTGACGCCGAGGTCTTTCAGCATGACCGGGCTCACTTCGCCTGTGTACGCCCCTTGATCGGCAAAGTGCATCGTTTGCGCCCCGATTTTTAAATCCGTGCCGTCTGCCGCTTGCACCAACCGATCCAAAAAGAGAAACGGCGCGCAAACGACGGAATCGACTTCGTCGGCCGGCGGCACGTGCCCTTTTACGTCCTCGACAAATTGAACAGCTTCCGCCAATGTTTTATGCATTTTCCAGTTGCCTGCAATGATGCGTTTTCTCATCGTTCACCCTTCCTTTCAATGGGCGGCGTCAGCCGCCATGCGCCAAATCCGGCGCCGTGGGTCATTTGTCTTCGAGCGCGACGACACCCGGCAGCTGTTTTCCTTCCATAAACTCGAGCGAAGCGCCGCCGCCGGTGGAGATATGATCCATTTTGTCGGCCAAGCCGAATTTCTCAACCGCCGCCGCCGAATCCCCGCCGCCGATGACCGAATAGGTGTCGAGCGCTTCCGCCAGTGCTTCGGCGATCGCTTTTGTCCCGTGGGCGAACGCTTCCATTTCAAAGACGCCCATCGGGCCGTTCCAGACAACGAGCTTCGATTGACGAATGACATCGCGGTACAATTCGCGCGTTTTCGGGCCGATGTCAAGCGCCTCCCAATCGCTCGGAATGGCGTCGATGGCGACGACTTTCGTGTTGGCGTCGTTCGCAAACCGGTCGGCCACGACCACGTCCACCGGCATATAAAAACGGACGCCTTTTTCTTTCGCCTTTTCCATAAACGATTTGGCGAGTTCGATTTTGTCCTCCTCAAGCAGCGACTTGCCGACGTCATGGCCGAGCGCTTTGACGAACGTATACGCCAGTCCGCCGCCGATGATCAAGTTGTCAACTTTTTCAAGCAAATTGTCGATGACGCCGATTTTGTCTTTCACTTTCGCGCCGCCGATGATCGCCGTAAACGGGCGGTCCGGATTCGAGAGCGCTTTGCCGAGCACTTCGAGTTCTTTTTCCATCAAAAACCCGGCCACCGCAGGCAAGTAATGGGCGATGCCTTCCGTCGACGCATGAGCGCGGTGGGCGGCGCCGAACGCATCGTTGACATACAGATCCGCGAGCTCCGCAAACGCTTTGGCCAGCTCTGGATCGTTTTTCTCTTCGCCAGGGTAAAAACGGACGTTCTCAAGCAAGAGCACGTCGCCTTCGTTCAAACGGTCGACCGCCGCTTTCACCTCATCGCCGACCGCTTCATTCGTTTTGGCGACCGGCCGTTCAAGCAGCTCGCCGAGCCGCTTCGCAACGGCATCCAAACGCAATTCTTCGACCACTTTTCCTTTCGGGCGGCCGAGGTGGCTCGCCAAAATGACTTTCGCCCCGTGCTCGATCAAATAGCGGATCGTCGGGAGTGCGGCGCGAATGCGCGTGTCATCGGTGATGGCGCCTTGCTCCATCGGAACGTTGAAATCGACGCGGCAAAAGACGCGCTTTCCCCTCACCTCAACGTCGCGGATCGTCTTCTTGTTCATCGTTCGTGCCCCCTTTTGGCTGCAGTTTGGACAAAGGAAAAGGAGTGGGGATCATTTCCCCGCTCCCCTCCATTTCCCTATTATAGACTTGAACGGATGGAAAACTCAACGCCAAGCTGGTTTTACAGCCCTTTCGAGGCGATGTAGGCGGCCAAGTCGACGACGCGGTGCGAATAGCCCGTTTCGTTGTCATACCACGAAACGACTTTCACCATTTTGCCTTCAATGACCATTGTCGACAACGCGTCGATCGTCGACGAAGCGGTGCTGCCGTTGTAGTCGCGCGACACGAGCGGTTCTTCGCTGTAGGCCAAAATGCCTTTCAGCTCGCCTTCCGCTGCTGCTTTCAACGCGGCATTCACTTCTTCGACCGTCACTTCTTTTTCCAATTCCGCCACCAAGTCAACAACGGATACGTTCGGCGTCGGCACACGCATTGCCATGCCGTTCAATTTGCCTTTCAGTTCCGGCAAGACAAGCGCAACAGCTTTCGCCGCCCCGGTCGTCGTCGGAATGATCGATTCCGCGGCCGCGCGAGCCCGGCGCAAATCTTTATGCGGCAAGTCCAAAATTTGTTGGTCGTTTGTGTACGAGTGAACGGTCGTCATCATGCCGCGGACGATGCCGAATTTTTCATGCAGCACTTTGGCAAACGGCGCCAAGCAGTTCGTCGTGCACGAAGCGTTCGAGATGACATGATGGGCTTTCGGATCGTATTTGTCTTGGTTGACGCCCATGACGATCGTAATATCCTCGTCTTTCGCCGGTGCGGAAATGATCACTTTTTTCGCACCCGCTTCCAAATGTTTGGCGGCGTCTTCGCGTTTCGTGAAGCGGCCGGTCGACTCAACGACGATGTCAACGCCGATCTCGCCCCACGCCAAGTTCGCCGGATCGCGTTCCGCCTNGACGATGATTTCTTTGCCGTTGACGACCAAGTTGTTGCCGTTCACCGACACTTCGGCATCCAGACGGCCATGGACGGAGTCGTACTTCAACAAATGAGCAAGCGTATTCGCATCGGTTAAATCGTTCACCGCCACCACTTCAATGTCCGGGTTTTTCAATGCCGCGCGGAAGACGTTGCGTCCGATGCGGCCAAATCCGTTGATTCCCACTTTGACTGCCATCTTATTTTCCTCCTTGCGATTGGATTGTATCAGCAAGGGAGATTACTCCCCTACGAACGCTTTTGCGGCTCCTTCGTCCGTCACCAATAGCGAGTGCGGCGCCCGTTTCATGTACGCGCGAATGGCTTTCGCCTTCGACGCCCCTCCGGCGACGGCGATGACATGCTCGACATGCGGGAGGTGTTCAAGTTGAATGCCGACTGTTTTCACTTTATGGACGACGTCGCCGTACTCGTTGAAATAGTAGCCGAACGCCTCGGCGACCGCATGGCGGGCGATGATGTTCTCCATCTCTACAGGCGGCGTCTTCCGCCGCTTGGCCATCGTCACCGCTTCACCGATGCCATGGACGACCATGCGGCATGATTGGATGAGCTCAAGCACTTCTTTCACCGCCGGCTCTTCGACAAGCGACGCGTACGCTTCATCGCTCAGCTGGTCAGGCACGTGCAGCAACCGATAGCGGCCCATCGCTTTTTCCGCCATTTTCGCACAAATCGTGTTCGCCTGATTCTCGACATCTTCGCCAAGGCCGCCGCGCGCCGGCACGAACAACACATCGCGAAGCTTCGAATCCGGCGTCATCATCTCCGCGACCGCCGCCATCGTCGTTCCGCCGGCCACGGCGACGATGTCCCCGGGCTCAAGCAGCTCCTTCATGCAGGCGACACACGCTCTACCCATTTCTTTTTTTACCCAAGGGGAACGGTCGCTATCCCCGGCAACGACAATCACCCGCGGAATGCCGAGCTGTTCCTGCAGCGCGGCTTCCAGCTCTTTGAGTCCGAGCGCTTCCCGCATCAAATCATTGAGCGTATGAAGGAGCGCCTGGCCTTCCTCCGTCAACCGCATGCCCGACACATCGGCGGAAAGCAAGTTTTGTCCTTTCAAAAATTCTGTTTCCGACCGGAGAACCCGCTCGCTCATGCCGAGGCTCGCCGCCAGCGCCCGCCGCCCGATCGGCGCCATAAGCGAAATAGAGTGCAAAATTTGATATCGTTTTTGCATAACGTCAAGCAAGTCAGGCAATAATTTTTTTTGTGCCTCCAATAACGGCTGCATGGATCCTTTCTCCTCGATTGAATATAGGGACATTTTATGTCCCGGTATGACATATTATGTCCCGCAGTGCCATAAAAAATTCCTCCCGCGCCATTTTCATTATAGCAGGAGGACGATAGCCGTTCAACTGTTTTGCGCCCGCCGCAACCGTTTTCTCACCGCTTCTTTTTCAATCGCTCCGTAGCCGATTTCTTCGCCATCCAATTCCACAACCGGGATCATCAGCTGATATTTTTCCAGCAGTTCATCATCTTTGTAAATATCAATTTCTTCCAGCGTAAACGAATAGTCCGCCAGCAGTTCCGTCAAAACGGCTTTCGCTTTGTCGCAGAGCGGGCAATTGGTTTTCGTATACAATCGGATATGCATTCATTTCTTCCTCTCTTTCTACAGCAGTTGCCGTTTCGATTGGCCGCCCGTTACGGCAGGCCGATATATTGCCTCCGCTTTGCCGAAGACGGGATGCGCAGCTGCTCGCGGTATTTGGCGACCGTGCGGCGCGAAATGGCGATGCCGTATCGATCGCGAAGCAAATCAGCAAGCTGTTGGTCAGACAGCGGCGCCCGCCGATCTTCCTCGGAAATAAGGGCCTCCATGATCGCTTTCACGCGGGCGGACGATGCCGCTTCATCTCCTGCGGCCGTCGCGGCGTTCGAAAAGAAGCGGCGCAGCTCCACGGTGCCAAACGGCGTTTGCACATATTTATGCCGGACCGCGCGGCTCACCGTCGATTCATGAACGCCGAGCTCCTCGGCCACCTCGCGCATCGTCATCGGCTTGAGCGCCGAAAGCCCAAACTCCAAACACGAGCGCTGGCGGTCGATGATGACGGCCGTCAAATGGAGCAGCGTCTGTTTCCGTTGCTCCAAACTTTTCGCGAGCCATGTAAACTGCCGATATTTTTCTTTGATAAACTGTTCGGCATGCCGGTCGCCGGATGCGGCGATGCGCCGCTCGTAATCCCGATTCCATCCGAGCTCCGGATGGATGTCATCATTATAGGCGGCCATCCAGTCTCCATCCGCCCCGCGGGTGACGATGACATCCGGCACGACCAAAGGCGGCGTTTCGCTCGAATAGTGAATGCCCGGCCGCGGCTCGAGTGTGCGAATGAGCTCGAAGACGCGCTGCAGTTCGCCAAGGCTGACGCCAAGCTGCTTGGCCAGCGTTTTCCACGACTTTTCCGCAAAAGGAACAAAATGATAACGGACGATCGTTTCCGCCAGCTCGTCGCGCTCAGGAAGACGTTCAAGCTGCAGCAAGAGGCATTCCGCCAAATCGCGGGCGCCGACTCCCGGCGGGTCGAGCGACTGCACAAGGCGCAGCCCCCGTTCCATCTCTTGTTCCGATGCGGAAAACCGCGCCGCCAGCTCGGCAAGCGGCACGCGCAAATAGCCATCCTCATCGAGCGAGGCAATGAGATAACGGACGATGCGCTCTTCCCGATCGGCCAGCTTCAACGCAGGCAGCTGAGAAAGCAAATGGCCAACAAGTGTCTCTGCGCGGGCGCCAATGTTCTCGAGCCATTGCTTTTGGTCTCTTTCTGTCCGGCTTGGCCGTTGCCGCACCCGGGTGCGGCGAATTTCCAAAAACGGGTTTTCCAGCGACTGTTCATATAAAAACGCTTCCAAATCCACTGCGGAATATTGCAACAGTTCAATCGCCTGCACCAGTTCCTTTGTCAGCGACAACTGCAGCCGCTGCTCTTGCCATAACTCCGCCCTCATCGTCACGCCTCCCTTTCTTTTATTGTACACAACGGGAGCGGGAGGGGGTAGGAGAAATTTTTGACGGCGGAAAGCGGCCTTGGCGACCGCCCGAACCGGCGCCTGTTCAGACGAAAAAACCCAATGCCCCGCCCGAGCCCTTGATTTGGGAACCCTCTCGAGGAAAGCGGCGCGTCCGCTGCTGATCTAAAAGAAAAACAGCCGCCTAGGCGAGGGTGCGAAATGTGAGATATAAAAAAGGGAAATACAGCTTGGCGCACGAAAGAAACATTGAATTATCCGTCCGGCTGGTCGAAGAACACTTCGCAGGAGTGAAATTGAAAGACTTAACGCGCGATATGTATCAAAAATTTATTAATGAAATCAGCAAAAACCACTCAACAGCTACGGTTCAGAAAAGGCATACTTATATCAAGTCATGTCTCCGGGACGCGATCGAGGACGGGATCATTACTCGGGATCCGACGTATAAAGTGATTATCAAAGGGGAAGTGGAGACAAAATCGGAGGAATTAAAATACCTAAACTTTGATGAGGTTAAGAAATTGGTGGCTGAAATCAAGAAAGACATGAAACCAAGATATATTTCTCGATACATCATTTTATTTGCGATTGCCACCGGCGCACGATTCTCCGAAATTATGGGTCTGACATGGGATTGCGTTGATTTTAAAAACAAAACGGTCACTATCAATAAAACGTGGGACTTCAAGGATAAAAACGATTTTAGCGATACGAAGACGTTCGATTCTAAACGAACGATTACAATTGACGATGAGACGTTGAATATGCTCAAAGAACTCCGAAAACATCAAAACGAATTAGCTATGAAAACTGGATTGAGAAACACGAAAAATTTAGTGTTTATCAATTCAAAAATGGAAATTGTGACAAATAACGCGGTCAATAAAACGTTGCGAGCATTATGCAAAAAAATCGGGATTAAAACGATCACTTGTCACGGGCTCCGGCATACTCACGCATCCATGCTCTTGTATAAAGGAGTGAATATCAAATACGTTTCACGACGACTGGGTCATAAAGATATTGTAACCACTTTGCAGACTTATTCGCACGTTTTAGATGAAATGGAACAAAAAGAATCCCGGCAGGTCGATCTCGCGATGGCGGAACTGGATCGTACCAAATAGCCGTGCAAAATT
>NZ_LDPD01000025.1:146879-159666 GCF_001026865.1 Geobacillus sp. ZGt-1
CAAACGCGGTCGTATCAAGGAGTTTAGGAATTCCGATCCGAACAGGTCGGATACAAGTAGCGCCCTCGGCAGGATTCGAACCCACGCTAAGAGAACCGGAATCTCTCGTGCTATCCACTACACTACGAGGGCATGGAAGTTCATGATTTCTCTATTTCGTTCCGTCGCATGTTCTATTATAGCAGGATCGCGCAAAAATGCAAGAGGAAAAATGCCATCAAAAGCAGGAAAAATTGCACCTTTGTTCCTTCCCCCATCAACGGGGCAACAGGTTAAAAAAACGAAAAAGCGGTTATGATGAAAAAAGGGATGTTTGCCGCCAGCCGCGAATATGTTATAAAGAATGGGGAAGGTCGTTTTGTTTGACCTTCATTGACCATTCGTGTATGATTAAGGCGTACATATTGATCCATTAGGATGGAAAAGGAGGCGTTTTTGATGTATTTGATTCCGACTGTCATCGAACAGACGAACCGCGGGGAGCGGGCGTACGACATTTATTCGCGCTTATTGAAAGACCGAATCGTGTTCCTTGGCAGCCCGATCGACGACCAAGTGGCCAACTCGATCGTGTCGCAGCTGTTGTTTTTGGCGGCGGAAGACCCGGACAAAGATATTTCCTTGTACATCAACAGCCCGGGCGGCTCGATCACAGCTGGCCTGGCGATTTACGACACGATGCAGTTCATCAAACCGGACGTATCGACAATTTGCATCGGCATGGCCGCTTCCATGGGGGCGTTTTTGCTTGCCGCCGGTGCGAAAGGGAAACGGTTCGCCTTGCCAAACAGTGAAATCATGATCCACCAACCGCTCGGCGGCGCCCAAGGGCAAGCGACGGAAATCGAAATCGCAGCGAAGCGCATTTTGTTCTTGCGCGACAAATTGAACCGCATTTTATCGGAAAACACCGGCCAGCCGATCGAAGTGATCGAGCGCGATACGGACCGCGACAACTTTATGACCGCGCAAAAAGCGATGGAATACGGCATCATTGACCGCGTGCTGACGCGCGCTGATGAAAAATAAGGCATGCACACGTTGGTAGAACCGCTATAGAGCTGCGCCTGCACCGACATTGACGAAAAAAGGCTGCTTCCGACAAAAACGGAGCAGCCTTTTCCATTCCTTTCCCCGCCAGCCCCACACGCTGCTTTACTTTTCCTTTTGCACATAGGCGGCGAGCTTTTCGATCGCTTCTTGCTCATCCGGACCGTCGGCAATGAGCGTGATCACCGCTCCATGGCCGATGGCGAGGCTCATCAAGCCCATAATGCTTTTCGCGTTGACCCGTTTTCCGTCTTTTTCCAAAAACACATCAGCGGAAAAACGGTTCGCTTCTTGGACGAACAACGCCGCCGGGCGCGCCTGCAGCCCGGTTTTTAATTTCACTTCCACTTGTTTTTCCACCATTCTCCATCTCCCCTTTACAGCGATTTATGGAAATCGACCGGCTTTCCAGCCCGCAGCCGCTCCGCGATCTCATCAATTTTGCGCAGCCGGTGGTTGATGCCGGATTTGCTGATTTTTCCACCGGCAACCATCTCCCCGAGCTCTTTCAGCGTCACGTCTTGATGCTCGATGCGAAGTTTCGCGATTTCCCGCAGCTTGGCCGGCAGTGAATCAAGGCCGATCGTCTCGTCGATGTAGCGGATGTTCTCCACCTGGCGAAGCGCAGCGCCGATCGTTTTGTTCAAATTGGCGGTTTCGCAATTGACAAGCCGGTTGACCGAGTTGCGCATATCGCGGACGATGCGAATGTCCTCAAAGCGGAGCAGCGCTTGATGGGCGCCGATGATGTTCAAAAACTCGGCGATTTTTTCCGCCTCTTTTAAATACGTAATAAACCCCTTTTTCCGTTCCAACGTTTTCGCATTTAAAAAAAAGTGGCTGTTCATCAATTCGCATAACGCCCGGTTATGCTCCTCATACAGCGAAAAAATCTCCAAATGGTAGGACGACGTCTCCGGGTTGTTGACCGAACCGCCGGCCAAAAACGCGCCGCGCAAATACGAGCGCTTGCAGCATTTTTTCTTGACGAGCTCCGGGGAAATGTCATGGATGAGCGAAAAATCGCCGTTGACAATGTGAAGTTCACGAAGCAAAGAAGCCGCACCGTCGGTCACGCGGACGATGTAGACGTTGTTTTTTTTCAAGCGCATTTTCTTGCGGACAAACAGCTCGACGGCGACATCGTAGCCCTTTTTCAATAACGTATAAATGCGCCGAGCGATCGCCGCATTTTCCGTCTGGACATCGATGGCCATTCGCCCGCCGGAAAACGACAGTGAACCGTTCATGCGCAAAAGCGCCGACAGCTCCGCGCGCAAGCAGCAAGGCTTCACCTCTAAATGGGTCAATTCCTTTTTCGTTTCCGATGCAAAAGACACGATCGCTCCACCTCCATTCGTTCCCCGCATCCGGCCGGTTGGAGGTGCCTGACTTTCGGCGCGGCCATCGGGAGCATCACCGCCCATAATGGCGCTTTGCGGCCTACTCGGGTCCCGCCTTTAACGGTGAGGGAGAAGCCCGAGAAGAAGGGCGGCGACTTTCGCCGTATTATGGCGAATGACCCCATCCTCGTACGTGACAATATCGTCGCGGATGACTTGCAACGAAAGCCCGCTGCTGTCGTCACGCACCGGCTCGGCCCGCTCCGCCTCGTAGCGGCGGCGGATCGCTTCCGGGATCGCTCCGCTGTTGATGATCACCGCGTCCAAAAACGGGCCGCCAAGATGAGCATGAAGCGCCTCCACATGGTCGCTCACCGTATAGTGCGGCGTCTCGCCGGCCTGAGTCATAATGTTGCATATATATACTTTTTTCGCCTTCGCCTTGCATACTTCCTGCCCGATTTTCGGCACGAGCAAATTCGGCAAGATGCTTGTGTATAGGCTGCCCGGCCCGATGACAATCAAATCGGCGCGGCGGATGGCATCAACCGTCTCCGGCAGCGGCTCAATGTCTTCCGGCGTTAAAAACACCCTCTTAATTTTTTTTCCCGCACTCGGGATTTTTGACTCGCCAGAGATGATGGAACCGTCTTCCATCTCCGCGTGCAAAACGACGCTCTTGTTCGCTGCCGGCAGCACCTGGCCGCGCACGTTCAACACTTTGCTCATCTCACGGATCGCTTTCACAAAGTCGCCGGTGATCGATGTGAGCGCCGCCAAAATCAAATTGCCGAGCGAATGGCCGGATAAGCCGTTGCCGTTTTGAAAACGGTGCTGGAACAGCTCGACAATGAGCGGTTCGACGTCAGACAGCGCGGCCAATACGTTGCGGACATCCCCGGGCGGCGGAATGTGCAGCTCATCGCGCAGCCGCCCGGAACTCCCTCCATCATCGGCGACGGTGACAATGGCGGTCAAATCCAATTCATGCTGCTTCAGCCCCCTCAGCAGGACGGGAAGCCCGGTGCCGCCGCCGATGACGACCAGTTTCGCTGCTCGTTCGTTTCTCATCGGTGTATGTCCTTTCTCCTCTCCATGTCCCGGTGCGAGACAACCGTTTTATAATCATCTGAAAAATGGCGGGCGATATATTCTGCGAGCGCCACCGAACGGTGCTGCCCGCCCGTGCAGCCGATGGCGATCACCAGCTGGCTTTTTCCTTCGCGCTGGTAATACGGCAGCATAAACGACAACAAGTCAATGAGCTTTTCCAAAAACTTTTGCGTTTCCCCCCACTTGAGCACGTAGGACGATACGTCGTCATCCAACCCGGTTTTCGGACGCATATGTTCAATGTAATGCGGGTTCGGCAAAAAGCGGACGTCAAACACCAAATCTGCATCAATTGGAATGCCGTACTTAAACCCAAACGACATGACGTTGATGGTAAACCCGGATTGAGCGTGCGATGAGAACTGGCGGATGATTTTCTCCCGCAGCTCGCGCGGCTTGAGCCCCGTCGTATCGTAAATGATCTGCGCCCGCCCTTTCAGTTCTTCGAGCAGCTTCCGCTCCAAACGGATTCCTTCAAGCGGGGGCTCGTTCGGCGCAAGCGGATGCGTCCGCCGCGTTTCTTTGTAGCGGGCCACCAACGTCGAATCTTGGGCGTCCAAGAACAACACCTGGGGGACGACCCACGCTTGCTCACCCAGCTCATCGAGCGCGGCGAACAAATGATCGAAAAAGTCGCGGCTGCGCAAATCCATGACAAGGGCGACTTTGTTCATTTTATTCCCGGATTCTTTGACGAGCTCCAAAAATTTCGGCAGCAGCGTCGGCGGCAAGTTGTCAATACAAAAAAAGCCGAGGTCTTCGAAGCTTTGAATCGCCACCGTCTTTCCCGCGCCGGACATACCGGTGATGATGACGAGCTGAATCGGCTGCAGCGCCCCGTTTTGTCCCATCTCCGCCCCTCCTCTCCATCAGCTCGGATCGAGCCGATATGAAAGCAGCTCGAATTCCTCTGTATAGACAAACACCCCGTACATGACCCCTTTGCCTTTCAAGGCGTAATCCAAAATATGATAGTCTCCAGGGGCCATCGGCAGCGTCGAAAGCGTCTCCACCTGATGCCAAGCAAGCGTCCCTTCTTCGGAAGACGGCACGTTTTCACCAATGAAGTCGTCGGCGAAAAACGTAAACATCATCCACTCCGACACCGTTTCATTCCCATTTTTCATCACGATCGTAAAGACGCCTTTCAGCTCTGGATTTTTCAAATAAATGCCCGTCTCTTCCCGGTATTCACGAATGCATGCTTCACGCACCGTCTCGCCGGGCTCCATTTTCCCGCCCGGAGCGACCCACCAGCCGCGCCTCGGCTTTTGCAAAAGCAGCACTTGGCCGTCTTTATATAATACGCAGTTTGTCACCCGTTGCAATTCGTTCACCCCAACCATCCGCAAACACGCACATAATCATCTTTATTTTACCATAAATAGTTAGGCCGCTCCACCTTCAAACCGCTGGAAACCGTCCGCTTCCCGTCTGCAAAAACCTCGGGGGCCCAACATTCCGCTTCCAGCCGAAAGACGCCATCCCCCGCCGTTTCGAGCGGGGCGGCAGGATGCAAGCGCGCAGGCAAAGAAAAAAAAGACGCGGACAAACGCCCGCGCCAAAAAGGATCTATATAAAAGGGGGTCAATTACTTACTTATAGCATACGACAAATGTGTTGCGCCCGTGTTACATCTGGGTTAAATAACCATTACGATTTGATTGCGATTTGGTTACCGGATCAGCTGACCCCTTGCTTATTGAGCTTTTCTTTCAGTTCCTCAACGTAATGCTGGGCGCTTTGCGCGGCGATGCTGCCGTCGCCGGTAGCCGTCACGATTTGCCGGAGCGTTTTTTCCCGCACATCACCGGCGGCGAAAATGCCCGGCACTTTCGTCTCCATCTTTTCGTTCGTGACGATATAGCCGTTTTCATTCGTGATGCCAAGATTGGCAAACGGCTTCGAGAGCGGCACCATCCCGATGTAAATGAAAACGCCGTCGCACGGAAATTCGCGTTCCTCGCCTGTTTGCGTATGCACAAGCGTCACGCTGCCGACTTTTCCGTCCTTTTCGTTGATTTGTTTCACCGTATGGTTCCAGATGAAATCAATTTTTTCATTGGCGAACGCCCGGTCTTGCAAAATTTTTTGCGCCCGCAGCTTGTCGCGGCGGTGAACGATCGTCACTTTATTGGCAAACCGCGTCAAATAAACGCCCTCTTCGACCGCCGAGTCGCCCCCACCCACGACGACCAAATCTTTTCCTTTGAAAAACGCCCCGTCGCACACCGCACAGTACGAAACGCCGCGGCCGCCGAGCTCCGCTTCACCCGGTACACCGAGTTTTTTATATTCCGCTCCGGTGGCGATGATAACCGCGCGGGCCTTGTACTCTTTATCGCCGACGATGACCGTTTTGTACGCCTCGCCGTCGATGATTTCTTTCACATCGCCGTATGCGTACTCCGCGCCGAATTTTTTCGCATGCTCAAACATTTTCGCCGCCAATTCCGGGCCTAAAATCGTTTCAAAGCCAGGATAGTTCTCGACTTCCTCAGTGTTGACCATCTGCCCGCCCGGAACGCCGCGCTCGATCATCAGCGTCGACAAATTGGCGCGCGATGTATAGACAGCCGCCGTCAGCCCAGCCGGCCCGGCTCCGGCAATAATGACATCGTAAATTTTTTCGTCTGCCACACCGTCCACTCCCTCGCTTGAGAATCATTCCATTTTCATCGTATAGAAGTCGATTCGCCCTGTCTATTGATTTGCTCATGTATAGAGCCGGCGCGCTTTTTGCACGTATTTTTGCACCGTCGACGCCGACACGCCGTATTTGGCCGCCATCTCTCTTTGCGTCACACGCTCTCCTTGCTGTCGGCGCCACATGTATTCGATCGCCGCCCACGCGGCTCCGTTCGCAAATGGCTCGCGATCAGCCGACGGATGGACGGCCATCGCGAAGGCGAAGCGGCAGAGCGCTTCCTTTTCCTCATTATGCGCCGAAAGCGCATCGACCATGCGGCCGATGTTCGCCACCCAAGCGGACGGGCCGTCGGTTAAGCCGAACAAAAAGCAGTCGATAAACGGGCGCAGACGGGGATCGGACGGCAAGAGGCGGCATACCGCAAGCGACATCGATGGCTCTTTCGCCTGCGGCGAGCGGCTGAACAAGTACAATCCGTACAGACGGTCGGCCAGCTCGTCGCCCTCCAGCCAAGCCATCAAGCGGATAAGCGCCTCATCCACCGGCGCTGAAACGGCCCACGGCTCCTCACCCCGTTTTTCGGGATGGAGGGTGGCAAGCACCTCCCACATTTGCCGAGCGAGCGGCTCATGGCCAGTATAGTAGGCAGCGCAAGCGAGCCAATAATAAAATGGCCCATCACCGCCAAAGCCTTGTTTATACAAACGGTGCAGCCAACGGAACGCCAAATCGAACCGCCCAACAAGCGCGAATGTCGCCCCGAGCTTGTATTGATGCTCGCGAAAAAACGGATACAAACCGGCCAGCGTCTCGCAAAGCGCGGCCGCCTGTTCTTCCTCACGCAAGTAATAGGCGAAGACAAGCGCGTTGCAAAGCGCATGCAAATTGCCGGGATCGCGTTTGAGCACTTCACGCACTTTCTGTTTCGCTTTGTCGACATCGCCGCTGTAAAAATAAGCAAGCGCCAAATTGTTATGCGCCGACCAAACGTCCGGATAGCGCACGACGAGCGCTTCAAGCGCTTCAATCGCTTCCGCAAACCGCTCCTCCTCAAGCAAACGGCGGGCCCGATCCTCCAGCACCATCAGCTGCTCCTCTTCTTCCGTCCATTCCGAGCCATCGAGCCGAAGCAGCTCAAGCAAGTCAGCAGCATCGTCGGCAAACTCTCCGGCCGGCTCATGCGCCAAATAACGTTCCGCGTATTGCCTTGCTTCACGAAACAAGCCGAGGCAGGCGAAATTGTTCGCCAAAAAATACAAACAGTCGTACATCGTTTCGTCCAAATCATGGATAATTTTGAACAGCCATTGATTGGAAAATTGATATTCACCAAGCTCCGACAGCACAAGGGCAAGCTGCAAGGCGAATGAGGCATCGCGCTCATCCAAACGGACGGCGCGCTCAAAATATTTCCTCGCCTTTTCCAAATCGCCTCGGTCGTATGCTTTCATTCCTTTTTTAAAAAAGTAATCTCCGCTTTGGATGAACGGTACAATCGTCGCTTTTCGTGATGATCGCTTCAGTTGTTTTCCCATTCTGTCCTCCGTCGTCCGTAAAATTCGTCGAACAACAGTATACCATATCGGCGGCGAAAACAAGCAAGAAACTTTAGGAATGCGGTTTTTCCGTGCAAAAAAGGAACGCCGGCGCGATGGCAGACGTTCCTTTTTCTCACCTAACCATCTTGTTATTTTTTGTCGCCCGCTTCCACCTTTTGCGCGTGCCGCTCGGCAAGCGTCGCAAGCACCGCGTCAAGCGGCAGCTTTTGTTCGCGCAACAGTACAAGCAAATGGTACAACAAGTCGGCCGCTTCCCATTTCAATTCGTCATGGCTCCGGTTTTTCGCCGCGATGATGACTTCCGCCGCTTCTTCGCCGACTTTCTTCAAAATTTTATCGACGCCTTTTTCAAACAAGTACGTCGTGTACGACCCTTCCGGCCGTTCGGCGTCGCGCTGGGCGATGATCTGTTCCAACTCGTTCAAAATGGCAAACCGGTCGGCCGCCGGCGTGCGCGCCGCGCCGTCCAGCGAGCGGGAAAAACAGGAATACGACCCGGTATGGCAAGCCGGGCCGGCCGGCTCGACGAGAACGAGCAGGGCGTCGGCGTCGCAGTCGTAGCGGATGTCGACAACGCGCTGCACGTTTCCAGATGTCGCCCCTTTATGCCATAGTTCTTGGCGCGAGCGGCTGTAAAACCATGTTTCTCCGGTCTCCAGCGTTTTTTTAAGCGACTCTTTGTTCATATAGGCAAGCGTGAGCACTTCCTTGCTTTGCGCATCTTGGACGATGGCAGGTACAAGCCCTTTTTCATCAAAGCGAATGTCCGCCGTCATCGCACGTTCACCCCTTTTTCTTTCAAGTACGCTTTCACTTGTCCGACTGACGTTTCTTTGTAATGGAAAATCGATGCCGCGAGCGCCGCGTCTGCTTTCCCTTTTTCGAACGCTTCGAGGAAATGCTCCGCCTTGCCGGCGCCGCCCGAGGCGATGACCGGAATCGGGACCGCTTCGCTCACCCGCCGCGTCAACTCAATATCAAAACCGTTTTTGCCGCCGTCCGCGTCCATGCTCGTCAGCAAAATCTCCCCGGCGCCAAGACGGACCGCTTCCTGCGCCCAAGCGACGACTTCCCAGTTCGTGGCGTTGCGGCCGCCGTGCGTATAGACGCGCCATGAACCAAGCGTTTCATCGTATTTCGCGTCAATGGCGACGACGATGCATTGCGAGCCGAAAAAGTCCGCCCCTTCGGTGATCAAGGTCGGATGGAGCACCGCGGCGGTGTTGAGCGACACTTTGTCGGCCCCGGCGCGAAGCATCCGCTTCATATCCTCAAGCGAGTGGATGCCGCCGCCGACCGTAAACGGAATCGCTAGCTGGGCGGCGACGCGCTCGACGACATCGACCATCGTTTTCCGCCCTTCATGGGAAGCGGAAATGTCCAAAAACACGAGCTCGTCCGCCCCTTGCTCATCGTACGCCTTCGCGAGCTCCACCGGATCGCCGGCATCGCGCAGCTGGACAAATTGCACTCCTTTGACGACGCGCCCGTCTTTCACATCGAGGCACGGGATGATGCGCTTCGTGATCATCGCTCGTTCACCGCCTTGAGCGCTTCCGCGAGCGTAAACTGATTCGTATAAAGCGCCTTGCCGACGATCGCGCCGCCGATGCCTTGTCCAGCATATTGGCAGAGCGCGCGCAAATCGTCAAGCGAGCTGACGCCGCCAGAAGCGATCACTTCTTTTCCCGTCGCCTCGGCCAACCGGACCGCGGCGGCGATGTTCGGGCCCGACAGCGTGCCATCGGTCGCAATATCGGTGAAAATAAACGTCTCCGCCCCCGCCTCAGCGAGCATCCGCCCGAGCTCTTCCGCCTTGACGTTCGACGTCGCAAGCCACCCTTCCGTCGCCACGAAGCCGTCGCGGGCGTCAATGCCAATCACGATGCGGCGGCCGTATTTTTGGAGCATCTTTTTCACAAACGGCGGGTCGGAAATGGCCGCACTTCCTAAAATGACGCGGGCGACCCCATTTTCTAAATAATGCACGATATCCTCTTCCGTCCGGATGCCGCCGCCCACTTGCACATGGACGGAAAGACGACGGGCCGCTTCAATGACAAACCGGTCGTTGACGCGGCGCCCTTCTTTCGCTCCGTCCAAATCGACCATATGAATCCACTCCGCCCCTTGAGCGGCGAATTGCTCGGCCATCGCGACCGGCGAATCGCCGTACACCGTTTCTTTGTTGTAATCGCCTTGCAGCAGGCGGACGCACTTGCCGCCGCGCATATCGATCGCCGGATAAATCGTAAACGCCGCCATCAGCCGTTCCCCCTTCCCGTGGCGATGCCGACATAATTGTTCAAGATGCTCATGCCGACCGCACCGCTTTTTTCCGGATGAAACTGTGTGCCAAACACACAGCCGCGCCCGACGACCGCCGGAACATCAACGTCATATTCACTGCTCGCGAGCACGACGTCCTCATCCCCTGGAATGACATAATACGAATGGACAAAATAGACATGCCCTTCCTCGACGCCACGAAGGAGCGGCGACGGACGATGAAAGCGGAGCCGGTTCCAGCCCATGTGCGGCACTTTGTATGGCTCGCCGGTTTTCGTGACGCCCGGAAAGCGGACGACGCGGCCGCGAAGCAAGCCAAGCCCTTTTGTCGGCCCGTTTTCTTCGCTTTCGTCAAACAACAGCTGCATCCCTAAACAAATGCCGAGCAGCGGCGTGCCGTTTTCAACCGCCGAACGGATGAAAGCAGCTAGGCCTGTCTCATTTAAAATGTGCATCGCATCGCGAAACGAGCCGACACCGGGCAAAATCAGCCCGCGCGCCTGCTCGAGCTCCTCTTTGTCGCCGCTTAGGACATACGGACAGCCGAGCCGCTCGAGCGCTTTGCTGACGCTGTATAAGTTGCCCATGCCATAGTCGATGATCCCGATCATCGTCATCCCATTCCTTTCTTCCCTGATCCATGCCCATCCCCTTGTTCAATGAACAACGGTATGGCGGCATGCTTTTTTACGGCGCTCCTTCCATGTGCAGACTCTCCTTGGCATCCGGTCGCCTTTCCTGCATCCATGGAGCTTTTCCCGCAGGAAGCGCTGCCTCGATCCGACCGCCTTTCCTGCGCCTGCGGAACTCTTTCCCCACGGGGGGCGCCCCACTCCATCGGCTACAGCATCCCTTTTGTCGACGGAACGCCTTTGACGCGCGGGTCGATCATCGTTGCTTCATCGAGCGCCCGCCCGAGCGCCTTAAACACCGCTTCGATCATATGGTGCGTATTGCGCCCGTAATGGACGATGACATGCAAGTTCATCCGCGCTTCAAGCGCCAGTTTCCATAAAAACTCATGCACGAGTTCGACATCAAACGCGCCGACTTTCGCTGCCGGAAACTCGCCGCGAAACTCAAAATGCGGGCGATTGCTCAAGTCGATCACAACTTGCGCCAAGGCGTCATCCATCGGCACAAACGCGTTGCCGTACCGCTTGATTCCTTTTTTGTCGCCGAGCGCTTCCTTGATCGCCTGCCCGAGGCAAATGCCGATGTCTTCCGTCGTATGGTGGTCGTCAATATGCGTGTCGCCTTTGGCCTCAATGTGCAAATCGAACTGGCCGTGCTTGGCGAACAAATCGAGCATATGGGTTAAAAACGGCACGCCCGTTTCCAGTTCCGCCTTCCCTTCGCCATCCAACGAAAACGATAACTGAATGCTCGTCTCGTTCGTCGTTCTTGCGATCATCGCTTCCCTTGCCATCATTCATTCCCCTTTCTCGAGCCGCACCTCAATGGCGCGCGCGTGCGCCTCCAGCCCCTCGAGGCGGGCAAAGGCGGCGATTTTGTCGCCATGTTGTTTCAATGCGGTTTCACTGTAAACAATCACGCTTGATTTTTTCACAAACTCGTCAACGCTCAAGCCGCTTGAGAATCTGGCCGTGCCGTTGGTTGGCAGCACGTGGTTCGGCCCGGCGAAATAGTCGCCGACCGGCTCGGAGCTGAAGCGGCCGAAAAACATCGCTCCCGCATGGCGGAGCCGGCCGAAAAGCGAGAGCGGTTCTGCCGTCATCACTTCCAAATGCTCCGGCGCCAGTTCGTTCACGACATCCACCGCTTCCTCAAGCGTCTCGGTGACGTAAATGGCGCCGTAGTTCTCGAGCGCCGCTTGGGCAATGTCGCGGCGCGGCAGCGTTTCCAGCTGCCGTTCGACTTCGCTCGCCACCGCCAGCGCCAATTTCATCGACGGCGTCACCAAAATGGCCGACGCCCGCACGTCATGCTCGGCTTGCGACAACAAATCCGCCGCAATCTCATCCGGTCGGGCCGTTTCATCCGCCAGCACGACAATTTCGCTCGGCCCCGCGATCATGTCGATCGCCACATGCCCGAACACTTCCCGCTTCGCCAATGCCACATAAATATTGCCCGGCCCGAAAATTTTGTCAACCGGCCGGATCGTTTCCGTCCCGTAAGCAAGCGCGGCGATCGCCTGCGCGCCGCCGACTTTGTAAATTTCCGTCACGCCGAGTTCATAGGCGGCAGCCAGCACCCCAGCCGGGAGCGTGCCGTCTTTGTTTGGCGGCGAGGTGATGACAATCCGTTTCACCCCCGCCACTTGTGCGGGAATAACGTTCATCAGCACAGACGACGGATAAGCGGCCGTCCCGCCTGGCACGTACAACCCGACCGCATCGAGCGGCGTCACCTTTTGTCCGAGAATTGTGCCGTCTTCTTTCGTCATCCACCATGATTCGCGCTTTTGCCGTTTGTGGTAGTCGCGAATGTTGGCCGCCGCTTGGCGAATGATCTCCAGCATCTCCGCGTCCATCGCCGCATGCGCGCGCTTCATTTCCTCTTCCGTCACCTTGAGCGAATCCAGCTTGACGCCGTCAAACCGTTCCGTATATTCTTTCAGCGCCGCATCGCCGCGGTCGCGCACATTGGCGATGATATCAAGCACCGCGCGCCGCTGCTCCTCCGTTCCGCTTTCAATCGTGCGCCGCAGCGAGACGCCGCCTCGGATCCGTTCGATTTTCATCGTTCGCTCCCCTTTCTGTGACGTCCATCGGTTTTCGTCCATTGGCAATCTGTATCGATGCAATTTGAAGCTTTAC
>NZ_LDPD01000025.1:159798-168577 GCF_001026865.1 Geobacillus sp. ZGt-1
TCCGTCAAGGATATGTTAAAGTTCTTCGTTGCATCTATATGCTATTTTCCAACGGCGTTGTCAACGCCGCTCCGCCATTCCCGAATCTCCACCAACCCATTCTTCGGAAACCGCCCATTTCCGCTCTGTCACACCTTTTTTCCTACGGCTGGGGAATGACCGCCGCCAATCGGTCGACCAACCGTTCAATGTCCCCGCCGTTTAGCCGGTAGCTCGCCGGGTTGACAATCAGGCGCGACGTCACCTCGGCGATCCGTTCAAGTTCGACAAGCCCGTTTTCTCTGAGCGTCCGCCCCGTGGAAACGATGTCCACGATCCGGTCGGCAAGGCCGATCAGCGGGGCGAGTTCAATGGATCCGTTCAGGCGGATGATTTCGACTTGCTCGCCTTGCTCGCGAAAATACGTTGACGCGATGTTCGGGTATTTCGTCGCCACCCTTGGTGCGATTTCGTTCATCTTGGCGCCGGGCAGCCCGGCGACCGCCAAATGGCAGCGGCTGATGTGCAAATCGAGCAGTTCGTACACATCCCGTTCTTCTTCCATCAGCACGTCCTTGCCGGCAATGCCCAAATCCGCGACCCCATGCTCGACATAGGTGACGACATCCATCGGTTTCGCCAAAATAAAGCGCATGTTTTCCTCTGGCACATCAATGACGAGCTTGCGCGACTCGGTAAATTCCGGCGGCAGCGCATAATCCGCCCGCCGCAGCAACTCGACCGCCTCTTCAAAAATGCGCCCTTTTGGCATGGCAATCGTCAGCATCATTCTTCCTCCTTGCTCCTCATCATGTCAAATGCGGCGCTGGGCCTCGAGTACACCGCATGCTCTCCACCGCCATGGGCAGCCTTTCCCGTCCGTTCTTCGCATCCGCTCTGTCCCGCCAATCGCTGCCGTTTTCAACAGCGTCGATGACCAACCGGCGGCGCCTTCTCTGTTATGTTCACTGCCCATCGCGCCCGCTGCGGCCAAGCAAATACACGATCGACCGGTAGCGCTGGCTGTAGGCGTCAATATCACGAATGCCGGCAATGTGCTGCAAGACGACGCGCTTGCCTTCCGCCCGTTTCGCTTCGGCCAATTCCACCGCTTCCGCCAGCCGCTCTTGGCTGAACACGATGCACTCGATGTCATCGCGCACATCCGTTTCCCCAATCGCCTCAATCAACCGATCGACGCGCAACCCAAACCCCGTCGCCGGCGCCGGGCGCGAGAACTTCGCCAATAAATCATCATACCGCCCGCCGTTGCCGATCGGGAATCCCACTTGCTCGGCGTACACTTCAAACAAAATGCCAGTGTAATAGCTCATATGGCTGACAAGCGCCATATCGAGCTTCACCGCCTCGGCCACTCCATACGTCCGAAGCACCGCCATGAGCACCGCCAGCTCATCAGCCGCCCGCCGCCCCTTCTCGCTTGTGACGAGCGTTTTCGCCTGTTCAATCACGTCCGTTCCACCGCGCAAGGAAAGAAGATCCAACAGCCGCTTTTGATCGATNGACGAAAGCGGCCACGACTTCACATGTTCACGGTAGCCGACGTAATTTTTCTCATATAAAAAACGGCGCAATACACTCGCCCGCTCCTCATTCCCTAAAATCTCCAAAAACAGAGCATTGACATAACCGATATGGCCGACCGCCACCGAAAACCGCCCGAGTCCCGTCCGCTTCAGCAGGGCGACCATTAAACTGATCACCTCGGCGTCGGCCGTCACCGTGCCGTCGCCGATCAACTCCACACCGATCTGTTCAAACTCCGCCGGCCGCCCGCCTTCGCGCTGCTGGGCGCGGAACACATTGGCGTTGTACGCCAGCCGGAGCGGATTGCCGTCGTCATACAACCGCGACGCCGCCACCCGGGCGATCGGCGCCGTCATATCGGGCCGCAATACGAGCGTATGCCCTTGCTGATCGAGGAGCTTAAACAGCCGATGATCGGCAATCGCCGACGCCGCCCCGACCGTTTCATAATACTCAAGCGTCGGCGTTTCGATAAACTCGTACCCCCAGCGTTCAATTTCTTCCGCCATCACCGAACGCACTTGTTTTTTCAACTCATATAAAAACGGCAGCGTATCGCGCATGCCTAACGGTTTTTCAAACATGAACAGCTTTTTTGCCATGTCCCCACGCCCTTCATCGAGATGCTTTAGTTTGCTAATATGGTAGAGAAGTGAAGTTATTAGTAGTTTACTCCTTTGCGGCCACAGCGTCAAGGGGGGGAATGCTTTATAAATAACAAAACGGACAAGATCGCTTCAAAAAAGGAAGCGCTTGTCCATTTCGTTCCATGTCGCATAGGCGATTATCCACAATAATGGAATAAATACCTAAAAAAGTAGAGTACTTATTTATATACATGCAACGAAAAAGTTTAACATATCATTGACGGAAAAGTCGCTTATCCACTTTTCGACTGGCGGTGACCGAACAATCACCCGCTTCGCANCCCCATACATGGTTCCGGAAGCGGCATTGTTCGCTCGCCCGACAGTCGATCCAATCGCTCTGTAAAAACTACAAATGTTAAAGATTCAAATTGCACCTATATAGAAAACCTACGCCCGTCAGACGATCTTCATCAGTCGCATTATAAATGTTTTTTGTGTTCCAATCTTTTTATCACTTTTTCTGGAAATCTTCATTTTTCCAAACAAAACCTCGCCCCCATTCAATTGGAAGGCGGTTCATTCCGGCGGACGATGCGCATCGGGCAACCCGCGGCCATCGCCCCGGGCGGGACGTCTTGATGGACGACGGTGCCGGCGGCGACCACGGCGCGGTCGCCGATCACCACACCAGGCAAAATGGTCGAGTTCGCGCCGATCATCACCTCATCGCCGATCACCACATCGCCGAGGCGGTATTCGTCAACCAAATATTCGTGAGCGAGAATCGTCGTGTTGTAGCCGATGACGCAGTTGCGGCCGATGCGGATTTTTTCAGGGAAGAGAATATCTGGCATGACCATAAAGGCGAGCGCCGTTTGTTCGCCGATTTTCATGCCGAGAAACGTGCGGTACAGCCAGTTTTTCAGCGGCAAAAACGGCGTGTAGCGCCCGATTTGAATGATGATGACGTTTTTCAGCACTTTCCAAAACGATACGGTGCGGTACAATTGCCAGAGCGAGTTCGCCCCGTGGACAGGGTATTTTGTCGTTCGTCTCACTGGGAGGACGTTTCCTCCTTCCGTTCGTTGATGCCGACAATGGCCAGCAAATCGCTCATTTTTTCCAGCATATAGTCCGGTTCATATTGTTCCAAATAGCCGCGGCCTTTAATCGCCCAAGCGACGCCGGCCGTTTTGACGCCGGCGTTTTTGCCGGCCAAAATGTCGTGGTAGTTGTCGCCGACCATCAGCGCTTCGTCCGATTTCGACTGAAGCGCCTCAAGCGCCTTATGAATCGGTTCGGGATCCGGTTTGGGGCGGCTGACGTCATCAAGGCCGATGACGCACGAGAAAAACGGTTCCAACCGCGTTTTTCTTAACCCCATCAGGGCGGTGTCGTGCATTTTCGTCGTCACGACGCCGAGGCGGAAGCCATGGCGGTGCAGCGTTTCGATCGTCTCATACACGGTGTCAAACTCGCGGATCAGTTCGTCATGGCGGGCATGGTTGAAGGTGCGATACGTCTTCACCATCTCCTCGGCCCGTTCCGGATCGAGCGAGCTGAACGTCTCATACAGCGACGGGCCGATGAACGGCAAGACGTCCTCACGCCCGTAGCGGCCCGGATAATACTTCTCCAGCGTATGCAAAAACGACTGGATGATCAGCTCATTCGTATCAATCAACGTTCCGTCAAGGTCAAATAAAATCGTGCGAATCGTCATGATGCGGCTTCCTTTCTCATCGGGTGTTCAAAACGGCGCCAAAGGAACGCCACCGCCATCGTCAACAGCACAGCCGTAACGAGGCGAATGACCAACAACGGCCAGACCGGGATGCCGAGCGGAACGAAAATGAGCGTGTCTTCGACAACCGCATGGCAAGAAACGAGAAAAATAAACGCCAACGTCAAATCGCGCTTCGAGACGCCGTCTTCTTTCGCCGCCTGAATCATCACCCCCGCCCCATAAGCGAGGCCGAACACAAAACCGGCGGCAAGGGTGAGCGATGTGTTCGCGCTCATGCCGAGCATCTTGGTCGCTGGCGCCATCCAGCGCGAAAACGTCTCAATCCAGTGGCGTTCTTTCAACACTTGAATGATCGTCATCAATGGAATGACAATCGCAACCAGCTGGACGATGCCGGTCGCCGCTTTTTTCAGCGCCGCCAAGATGATCTCTCCCCAGCCGGACGGCGAGGCGGCTTCAGGCGAGACAAACCCATATTGAGCGAGTTCCTGCCCCCCATCCCATAGATGGGCGATCAACAAACCGGAGACAACGGCCAAGCCAATGCGCACGGCGAGCATGAGCCAAACGCTCATACCCGTCCGCGAAGCGACGGAAGACTCGACGATCAAGTTGTGAGAAAAGGAAAGCATGACAGCGAGAATGAGCACTTCTTTCACTGTAAACTCGATCGTCAGCATCGCCCCGATCGCGGCGTACAGCCCGAGCAAATTGCCGAGCACCAGCGGCACGGCCGCGTCGCCGGATAAGCCGAACCACTTCATCAGGGGAGTGACAAGGTCGATCAACCATGAAAATAAAGGGGTCGGCTGCAACAGCGCTAAAATGAGCGTCACTGGAAAAATGATTTTGCCGAGCGCCCATGACGTCTTCAGTCCGGCGATGACGCCGCGCTGCAATGTTCCTACCATATCTCCTCTCTCCTTCGCTTGTCTTCATGCCGCCGTGTGACCTTTTCACCACACGCCGCCTCTCTTTTTCCCTAGTCATCCGTCAACGGATAAGGACGGCTATTCGTCTTGATACCTTGCTTTTGCCCATCCTTTCGCCCGGCGCACGATCCACAGAGCGATCGACAACACGATCAGCGTCACGGATACGACTTGCGCCGCGCGCAGACTGCCGGCCAGCATCAAGCTGTCGGTGCGCATCCCTTCAATCCAGAAACGGCCAACCGAATACCAAATCAAATAGGACAAAAACAGCTCGCCGCGCCGCAAATTGACGCGCCGCAGCCAAAGCAAAAGACAAAAACCGGCCAAATTCCAAAGCGATTCGTACAAAAACGTCGGATGCCAATAGCGCCCGTCAATGTACATTTGGTTGATGATCCAATCCGGCAAATGCAAATTTTCAAGAAACTGGCGCGACACAGGGCCGCCGTGCGCCTCTTGGTTCATAAAATTGCCCCAGCGCCCGATCGCCTGGCCTAAAATGATGCTTGGTGCGGCAATATCGGCGAGCTTCCAAAACGACAGCCCGCGCGCGCGGGCGAACACCGCGCCCGTCGCCACCGCCCCGATCAAACCGCCGTGAATGGCGAGGCCGCCTTGCCAAACTTTTGGAATCTCGGACAAATGCTTTGAATAATAGTGCCATTCAAACAGCACGTAGTACGCCCGCGCGCAGACAATGGCGATCGGCACGGCAAATAACACCAAATCGACAAACGTCTCTTTCGGCAAGCCGCGCCGCACTGCTTCGCGCGTCGCGAGCCATAGCCCAATCAACACACCGGTGCCGATAATGACCCCATACCAATAAATCGTAATAGGGCCAAGGTGCAAAAACACGCGGTCGAGCGGCTGAATCGTCGATTCCATCGTTTCCACCTCCTATGCTCCATGCCCAAACGAGATCCATTCCTTTGACGCAAGAAACATCAGTCGTAATCGTGCGCGCCGTCTTCGATGGCGTCGCTCAATCGCGCCGAAAACTCCTCAGCCGCGTTGACCCCGAGCCGCTTCAGCCGGAAGTTCATCGCCGCCACTTCGACGATGACCGCCAAGTTGCGCCCTGGGCGGACCGGAATCGTTAATTTCGGCAATTCGGTATCCAAAATTTTCACTTTCTCTTCTTCCAACCCGAGCCGATCGTACTGCTTCTCCGGATCCCAAAGCTCCAAGTCGACGACGAGCGAAATGCGCTTATGCGTCCGCACCGCCCCTGCGCCGAACAGCGTCATCATATTAATAATGCCGAGGCCGCGAATTTCAAGCAGATGCTCGATCAGCTCCGGCGCGCTGCCGACGAGCGTATCTTCATCTTCTTGGCGGATTTCCACACAGTCGTCGGCGACCAACCGATGGCCGCGTTTGACGAGCTCCAGCGCCGTTTCGCTTTTGCCGACGCCGCTTTTGCCCGTGATCAACACCCCGACGCCGTACACATCGACAAGCACCCCGTGCACCGCGGTGGTGGGGGCGAGCTTGCTTTCCAAATAGTTTGTCAATCGGCTTGACAGGCGGGTCGTTTTCATCGTCGAGCGCATGACCGGCACCGACTGGCGCTCAGACGCTTCGATCAGCTCCGGCGGCACTTCCAATCCACGCGAGACGATGATCCCTGGCGTAATGTCGGTGCAAAGCCGTTCCATCCGCGACTTTTTTTCTTCCGGCGTCAACGTTTCATAAAACGACAGCTCCGTCCGTCCGAGCAGCTGCAGACGCTCCGCCGGGTAATAGGCGAAATAGCCGGCCATTTCAATCCCCGGCCGCGACAANTCGCTTGTCGTAATCGGGCGGTAAATGCCCTCCGCGCCGCTGACGAGCTCGAGCTGGAACTGTTCAATGATGTCTTTCGTCCGCACTTTTGGCATACGTCGCCTTTCTCCCCTTTCTTCATCTTTTTCCATTGTAACACGTTTCGTTCCGCCATTGAATGGAAAACATCGGGGAAAACAAAACAGGGACGGCTCCCCCCGTCCCGATCAAGCCAAACACATCAAACCGAAACGATCTTCACCGCATCGTTTCTCCCATTGCAACCCCTTGCCGCATTTGCCATCTTTTCACACGATCACGGAAAACCATGGCGCCACCGGCCTTCCAATGGATCACGCCCCCGTTACGACCGGTTGCGCAGCGGCTCGATAATCGCTTTTTGCACGAGCAGGTGGAAAAACGACAAGACGATCGAGGCGAGCAGCGCCGTGCCAAAGCCGCCGATTTGAAACGCATCGCCCATCAGCCCTGCAGTCATCATGAGCGTGATGGCGTTAATGACAAACAAAAACAAACCGAGCGTCAACACGGTCACCGGCAGCGTCAACAAGATGAGCACAGGGCGAACGACGGCGTTGAGCACCGCCAAAATCACGCTCGCCAAAAACGCCGCGCCGATGCCGCTGAAGTGAATATCGTCAAAATAGCCGTCAATCGCCATCAGCAGCACCGTATTGATAAACACACCGATCAGCCAATTGAGCATCCCATCACCATCTTTATTCGAGTCTCGCGCCCGCCGGCCACACCTTGTTACAGTCCCAAAGAAACGGAGCCACGGCATTCGCCGGCAAACGGGCGCTTTCTCTTATTTTAACACTTGAATCCCTTTTATGACATTCCAAACGATGACAACAAGATTCACCGCCCCAGCAACGAGGAACCCAAGCCAGACGAGCCCGCCGCCAAAAAGAAGCGATTCCTCGCCCCAATGGCCGAACAGCACCGGCGACGCGGCCAACGCAATGAACAAGAGGATCGTAACGGCCGGAATCAAATGCGACACGAGCGACCGCTTCGCATGGCGTTTGACTTCAAGATCTTCGACAACAAAATAGACGACAATCGGCAAAATGAACGGCGCAAAAAAGACGCTGAAATAACAAAGCGCGGACAACACTTTGTTCGTCGACAATCGGCAATCCCCTTTCCAAGTTTCCTTTACCTGTATATACGACGGCCGCTAGGAAAAGTTTCCTGCCGACGGCAAAAAAAGGCGGCGGCCGCCGGTGCCCCAAGCGGCGGACAAAGCCGCAAAGGCCTTTACGCCTTCACCTCTTCATATTGCGCCTGCATGCGCGCCCGGTCGCGCTCGAGAATCGGTTTTAAGTAGCGGCCGGTGTGCGACTCCTCCACCTCGGCCACCTCTTCCGGCGTGCCGACAGCGACGATTTGTCCGCCTCGGTCGCCGCCTTCCGGACCTAAGTCAATGATATAGTCCGCGGTTTTGATGACGTCCAAGTTATGTTCAATGACAAGCACGGTATCGCCGTTGTCGACGAGCCGGTGGAGCACATCAAGCAGCCGGGCGATGTCATCGACATGAAGCCCGGTCGTCGGCTCGTCCAAAATGTAGAGCGTCCGGCCGTTGGAGCGGCGGTGAAGCTCAGCGGCGAGCTTGACGCGCTGCGCCTCGCCGCCCGAGAGCGTCGTCGCCGGCTGGCCGAGCTTCATATAACCGAGCCCGACGTCATAGAGCGTCTCGAGCTTGCGTTTGATTTTCGGGATCGAGGCGAAAAAGTCGAGCGCATCTTCGACCGTCATGTCGAGCACCTCGGCGATGTTTTTTCCTTTATACGTCACCTCGAGCGTCTCGCGGTTGTACCGTTTGCCGTGGCACACTTCGCACGGGACGTACACGTCCGGCAAAAAGTGCATCTCAATTTTGATGATGCCATCGCCATGGCACGCCTCGCAGCGCCCGCCTTTGACATTGAAGCTGAACCGCCCTTTTTTGTAGCCGCGTACTTTCGCTTCGTTCGTCGAGGCAAACACGTCGCGGATGTCGTCAAACACCCCGGTGTACGTCGCCGGGTTCGAGCGTGGCGTGCGGCCGATCGGCGACTGGTCGATGTCAATGACTTTATCGAGATGCTCCAGCCCGCGGATGCCGCGGTGCTCGCCCGGTTTCGCCTTCGCCCGGTGCAGCTTTTGCGCCAGCGCCTTATACAACACTTCGTTCACGAGCGTAC
>NZ_LDPD01000025.1:168599-177875 GCF_001026865.1 Geobacillus sp. ZGt-1
GGTGACAGCGACAAACGTGCCGAGCGGGATTTTCACCGATACGTTTTTCAAGTTATGCTCGCGCGCGCCGACGACCTCAAGCCAACGTCCGTCCGGACGGCGACGCTCGGCCGGAATCGGGATGAATTTTTTCCCCGATAAATACTGGCCGGTGAGCGAGTTCGGGTCGTTCATCACTTCTTCCGGCGTGCCGGCGGCGACGACCTCGCCGCCGTGGATGCCCGCCCCCGGACCAATGTCAATCAAATAGTCCGCGGCCAGCATGGTATCCTCGTCGTGCTCCACCACAATGAGCGTATTGCCGAGGTCGCGCATGCTTTTCAACGTCGCGATCAGCCGGTCGTTGTCGCGCTGATGAAGCCCGATCGACGGCTCGTCGAGCACGTACAGCACCCCCGTCAGCCGCGAGCCGATCTGCGTCGCCAAGCGGATGCGCTGCGCCTCGCCGCCGGAGAGCGTTCCTGCCGAGCGGCTGAGCGTCAAATAGTCGAGGCCGACGTTTTGCAAAAAGCCGAGCCGGTCGCGAATTTCACGCAAAATAAGGCGGGCGATTTGCGCTTCTTTTTCGGTCAGCTCGAGACCGTCAAAAAAGGCGAGCGCCTCGGTCACCGACATGGCGGTGACCTCGCCGATATGCTTGCCGCCGACAAGGACGGCCAGGCTTTCTTTTTTCAGCCGGTAGCCTTGGCATGTCGGACATGGTTGTTCCGCCATATACTNTTCCATCTGCTCGCGGATGTAGTCCGAGCTCGTCTCGCGATAGCGGCGTTCGACGTTCGGAATGACGCCTTCAAATGCGATGTATTGTTCGCGCACTTGCCCGAAATCATTCGTATAGCGGAAGTAAATCGGCTCCCCGCCGCTGCCGTACAAAATTTTATCGAGCTGCTCTTTTGGCAAATCTCTGACCGGCACGTCCATCGGGATGCCGTAATGGCGGCACACGGCTTCGAGCAGCTGCGGGTAATATTGCGAGCTTTGCGGCTCCCACGGAGCGATGGCGTGTTCTTTTAACGTCAGCTCATCGTTCGGGATGACCAAATCGAGATCCACTTCGAGCTTCGCCCCGAGCCCGTCGCAGTCCGGGCAGGCGCCGAATGGACTGTTGAACGAAAACAGACGCGGTTCAAGCTCCCCGATCGAAAAGCCGCAGTACGGACAAGCGTGCTTTTCGCTGAACAAGAGCTCCCCCTCGCCGATCACGTCAACGACCACTTTGCCGTCGGCGAGCTTCAGCGCCGTCTCAAGCGAATCGGCAAGCCTGGCGGCGATGCCGTCTTTGATGATGATGCGGTCGACGACGACATCAATCGAATGTTTTTTGTTTTTTTCCAGCTCAATGTCCTCCGTCAACTCGCGCATCTCGCCGTCAATGCGGACGCGCACATACCCTTGTTTGCGAATATCCTCCAATGTCTTGGCGTGCGTCCCTTTTTTTCCCGAGACGATCGGCGCCAAAATTTGCATTTTCGTCCGCTCCGGGTAAGCGAGCAGCCGGTCGACCATTTGCTCGATCGTCTGCGATTGGATTTCAATGCCGTGCGTCGGGCAAATGGGGCGGCCGATGCGGGCGAACAGCAGCCGTAAATAATCGTAAATTTCCGTCACCGTGCCGACGGTTGAGCGCGGGTTGCGGCTCGTCGTTTTTTGATCGATCGAAATGGCCGGCGACAACCCTTCAATCGCATCGACGTCCGGTTTTTCCATCTGCCCTAAAAACTGGCGGGCATACGCCGACAGCGATTCGACGTAGCGGCGCTGGCCTTCCGCGTAAATCGTATCAAACGCCAGCGACGACTTCCCCGACCCGGACAGCCCGGTCAAGACGACGAGCTTGCCGCGCGGGATTTCGACGTCAATGTTTTTCAAGTTGTGGGCGCGCGCCCCTTTGACGACAATTTTATCCATTCCGTTCATCCGGCCATCACCCTTCCGCTTTCAATTCGAAAATGATATCGCGCAGCTGGGCGGCCCGCTCGAAGTCGAGCGCTTTGGCCGCCTCTTTCATTTCCGCTTCGAGCGTTCGAATCAGCTCTTCCCGCTCTTGTTTCGTCATCGCTGCCGCCGGCTTTGCCTCGTACATCTCCGTCTCTTCCGCCGCATACGTCGCGCGGATGACGTCGCGAATCTCCTTTTTCACCGTGCGCGGCACGATGCCGTGCTTTCGGTTGTACTCTTCTTGAATCGCGCGGCGCCGCTTCGTCTCTTGAATGGCGATTTCCATCGATTTCGTGATCGTATCGGCGTACATGATCACATGGCCGTTCGCGTTGCGCGCCGCCCGGCCGATCGTCTGGATGAGCGAGCGCTCCGAGCGCAAAAACCCTTCTTTGTCGGCGTCCAAAATGGCGACAAGCGACACTTCTGGGATGTCGAGCCCTTCGCGAAGCAAGTTGATGCCGACCAATACATCGTATTTGCCGAGCCGCAAATCGCGGATGATTTCAATGCGCTCGAGCGTCTTAATTTCCGAATGCAAATACGCCACCTTGATCCCCGCTTCTTTCAAATAATCGGTCAAATCTTCCGCCATCTTTTTCGTCAGCGTCGTCACCAACGTCCGCTCGTTCCGCTCGACGCGCTCGCGAATTTCGCCGATCAAATCGTCGATTTGCCCTTTCGTCGGGCGGACGTCGATCGTTGGGTCGAGAAGCCCGGTCGGGCGGATGATTTGTTCGACAACGCCCGGGCTGTGTTCAAGCTCATACGGCCCCGGCGTCGCTGAGACGTAAATAATTTGATTGATTTTTTGCTCGAACTCTTCAAACGTGAGCGGCCGGTTGTCAAGCGCCGACGGCAGACGGAAGCCGTGGTCGACAAGCACTTGCTTGCGCGCCCGGTCGCCGTTGTACATGCCGCGCAGCTGCGGCAAGGTGACGTGCGACTCATCAACGATGATCAAAAAATCGTCCGGAAAATAGTCAAGCAATGTATACGGCGTCGAGCCTGGCGGCCGCAGCGCCAAATGGCGCGAGTAGTTTTCGATGCCGGAACAAAAGCCCATCTCGCGCATCATTTCAAGGTCATAGCGCGTCCGCTGCTCAAGCCGCTGCGCCTCTAAGAGCTTTCCTTGCGCGCGCAGTTCGGCAAGCCGCTCCTCAAGCTCTTGTTCGATGTTTTGAATGGCGAGCCGCATTTTCTCCTCGCGCGTCACGAAGTGCGACGCCGGGAAAATGGCGACATGCTCGCGCTCGCCGAGCACCTCGCCGGTTAAGGCGTCCACCTCGCGGATGCGCTCGATTTCATCGCCGAAAAATTCGACGCGGATGCAATGTTCATCGCGCGACGCGGGGAAAATTTCGACAACATCGCCGCGGACGCGGAACGTGCCGCGGCGAAAATCGATGTCATTGCGGTCGTATTGGATGTCGACAAGCCGCCGAAGCAACGCGTTGCGCTCGATCTCCATCCCAACGCGCAGCGATACGACCAGTTCGCGGTACTCTTCCGGCGACCCTAAACCGTAAATGCACGACACGCTCGCAACGATAATCACGTCCCGGCGCTCAAACAAGGCTGATGTCGCCGAGTGCCGCAATTTGTCGATTTCATCGTTGATTTTCGCGTCTTTTTCAATGTACGTATCCGTCTGCGGCACATACGCTTCCGGCTGATAGTAATCGTAATAGCTGACAAAATATTCGACGGCGTTGTGCGGGAAAAACTCTTTCAGCTCGCTGTACAATTGGCCAGCGAGCGTTTTGTTGTGGGCGATGACAAGCGTCGGTTTGTTGACTTGGGCGATCACGTTCGAGATCGTAAACGTTTTGCCCGTCCCCGTCGCCCCAAGCAGCGTTTGATGCTTCACCCCGCGGCGCAGGCCGTCAACGAGCTTGGCGATCGCCTGCGGCTGATCGCCTTGCGGTTCGTATGGCGCCACTAATTGAAAACGGCCCTCCACCGTTTCGCCTCCTCCTTCGTACCATCTTTCCCCATTGTATCACATCGTGATGATCCATGCATCAAAAATGCGAACTCATATTCGTACCAATCCACTCAGCGTTTTCCATCGCTTCGCACCGAAAAACGCGAAAAAGCGGACCCATTCATGCCCAAGGTCCGCGTCTTCGCTCCGTTCCGTTTCGACAATCCGAGGTTCAGCCGACGATGCCTTTTTCCAAAAACAGACGGTTGAACCGACAACGCCGCTTCATTTTTGCTTCAGATAGTCGAGCATGCGGCCGGCCCAAAGAAAGCCGGCGATCGTCGATGCAATGTCAGCGACGATTTCATGCAGCTCATCCGTATAGCCTTTCAAGTAGGAAGCGACAAGCAGCGCCGTCGTCAACAGCACAGCAATGTACCGATTGTACGTCACCCGCGCAAACAACAGCACCAATAAGCACGGAATGATGAGTGCCGCCAAAAACCACATGATCCATTCTCCTTTACGAAACAGCTTCAGACGCTGATGCGTTCCGATCACGGACGAACAGCAGCCCGAGTTCATGATGCTCATCCTCATAGAGCGCCCCTTGGACGAAACGGACTTCGCCGTTATGTCCGACGACATCCAACTTGCAGAACGCGCGGTTGCGTTGGAGCGCCTCGTAAAACTCGGTTTCACTCCGCACCGGGGCGCCGTTTGTTTTGATGATGACTTCTCCGATCGAAAGCCCCATTTTTTCCGCTTTCGAGCCGGGAAGCACGCCGACAATCACCAAGCCGTGCGGATGGCGGGCAAAGCGGGGCGGGCGGGCGCGGTCGGCGCGATGCCCGGAAAACGCNATCCATTCGCGGCCGATGATGGCCATAGCCCCCGCCGCCACCGCGAGCGGTGGATACCATATACCGGAAGCGGCCAACAGGGCGACAACGAACGCCAGCCGAACAACAAGCCGCCCCTCCGCGCGCGCCGCTTCCGCCGGCAGCATGTGCTGGCGGCGCTGGGAAAAGCCGAGAAGAAACGGCACGAGCCAAAATGAATAGCTGTCTCCCGTCGAAACGAGCGGCCACCAGGAAGCCGGAGGCAGCGCGCCGCCTGATACGGGCAGCACAACCGGCACAAACCAAAGACGCTGCGTCCATTGCAGGCCGACCGTCATCCCTCGCTTGCTTTTCGCAAGCTGCGGCGAGGCCGCCTCGTTTCGCGTGCGAATGATGAGCCATCCTTCCGAAAGCAAAAGCAACGCAAGCCACACCGCCAAAGCGGGCGCGGCCGCCATGCCATCGGGAAGCCATCGGGACAACGCGCTGCTTCGCTCCGCCAAACCGAGCACGAGAAGCGCGCCGCCAACCGTATAAGCAGGCGACAGCAACCGCGCTTCCATCGTCAAACTAAAGAGCACCGTCAGCACCGTCACCGTCCAAACCGCTTCCTGCNGCACCGCGATCCCGATGCCGACGGCCGCCGCCGACAACATCGCTCCAGCCATCCATCCCTTCGTCCAAAGCCCGCGCCACTCTTGCCATAGGCTGTAGACGCGCACATGAAAATCGCGGCGCTCCCGCTTCACCCGCCGCCAACCGACGGCCAAAGCGAGCGCGGCGCCATAATAAAGAAGCGGCTGCCGCCAAACCGACGCGACGCCCTCAAGCCATTCCAGCCACCATGTTGCCATCCGCTTCACCCCTTGCGTCGTTCATCATTCTTTATCTTCTATTCTACCAAATGGCATGGCCAATTCCCATGCCCACAGCCATCTTTTTTCGCCAATGGCGAATCTTCGCTGTTTTCCACTTTCTTTGCCGAATCAACACTAGTTTTGTCGGCTGGGAAGGATTTTCAAAGATGCAGAGGAAAAAGGATAAACAAGACGAAACAAGGAGGAGTGAAACGATGGAATTGAAAACGTCCGACGTCGCTATTCGCCTTGGTGTATCGCCGAAAACGATCCAGCGCTGGGTGCGCAAATACAACATTCCGTTGCGGAGAAACGAGGCCGGCCACTACTTGTTTGATGAAAAAACAGTCGCCTTGCTCGAACGGGTCAAATTTGAACAAGGCGCCGCCATGGAAGCGCCGCCGACCCCGAAACGCCCTCCGACGCCGCTGCGGAACAACATTCCTATTGACGCCTTACATGAATCGATCGAACCCGAAATCGCCCGCGTCTCCTCGCGCTTGGACCAGCTTGAACGGCAACTGGAGCAAAAAGCAGATGACATCGTCTCCATTCAACTGTTGCATCACCGCCAAGAAATGGAAGAAATCGTCGCCCGCCTCACTGCGTTGGAGCAGCTTGTCGCCCGCCTTGAACAGCAGCTGAACAATCGGCCGCCTTCCTCCCATGAAACACCGGAAGAGACGAAACAGAAACGGCGCGGCCTTGGGCGGGTGATGGGGTTGTTTGCCTAATGGTTCCATCCACCCTGCTTGACGCAGGGTGTTTTTTTGGTTGCTTCTTTCCCCTTTTTCTCCCCCTTCACTACTTCTTTACAATTTTTTTATGCTTTTTTAATCGCAGCGGTTTATAATGGACCATGTTGTGCAATCTTCCCGTATGGGAAAGGAGGGCGCGCGAGATGGAACAAAGAGAACGAAAAGCGGTCGCCATCGCGTTCATCGTATTGGCTCTCTACCTTTCTCCGCTGTACATGTTAGGCGAACACGCCCATATTCGCGTGCACGACAATATGGATTCGAACATCGCCTGGTATCGCGTGCTCGTTCGCAGCGGCCAACTATTTGGCCCAATCGATGCCGTCATCCCGCAAGTGATCAACGGGTTGCCGCGCAACGCCTTCGGCACAGAATTCAGCNGCATCGTGTGGCTGCACGCTTTGTTTCCCTCCATGGCGGCGTACGCGCTCAGCCAGACAATCACGAGGGTATTCGCCTTTTTGGGTATGTATTGGCTGCTCAGGCGCCACTTTTTGCCTTCACCGGAATCATGGCTCATTCGCGTCGGGGCGGCGCTTGCTTTTGCGCTGACACCGTTTTGGCCGTCCGGCATGTTAAGCACGCTCGGCATGCCGCTGGCGCTTTGGGCGTTTCTGTCGATCCGCAACGGAGAAGCGACATGGAAAGAATGGCTTGCGATCATCTTGCTTCCGTTTTACGCCAGCTTTGTGCTCGGATTTTTCTTTTTCCTCGCCGCGATGGCGGCGGTGTGGCTGTTTGACGGCGTTGTCCGCAAGCAGTGGAACAAGCGGTTTTTCGCCGCGATCGCCCTGATGACAAGCTTGTTTTTGGCCATCGAGTACCGCCTCGTGTACTCGCTTGTCTTCAGCGGCGAACCGACGAGCCGGAACGAGTTCCTCTCCTCGCGGCTCAGCTTCGTCCACTGCCTTCGTTTAACGTTGAAAAACTATGTGCTCGGCCATACGCATGTGATGACCGTCCATGGGCCGATCATCTTGCCGGTGCTTTGGGCGGCGTTTTTTCTCGTTTTGCGCCGCCGTCAGCGCGGGTCATTGGAGCGGCGCTTCCTTTTGCTGTTTTGGTTGAACATCGCCTTATCGGCTTGGTATGCGTTTTGGTTTTACAAAGGGTGGCAGCCGCTGAAAGAACGGATTTCACTTTTGAATACGTTCAATTTCGCCCGCTTCCATTTTTTGCGGCCGATGGTCATTTACGTCGATTTTGCCTTGGCCTTGCAAATCTTAGCCAAGGAACGGACCGCATGGCGGCGCCTCGTGCCGATCGCCTTGGCGCTGCAGCTGCTTTTGCTTGGCGGGTTTAACGAGGAAATCCGCTATCGCCTCGCTGGCACGCCGTCGTTCGAGCAGTTTTATTCCGAACATTTATTTACCAAAATCAAGCAATACATCGGCAAGCCGGTATCGTCCTACCGCGTTGCCAGCGTTGGGCTTCACCCGGCCATCGCTCAATACAACGGGTTTTATACGCTCGATACGTACAACAATTTTTACCCGTTGTCGTATAAGCGGAAGTTTCGCCGCATCATTGCCAAAGAATTGGACAAAAGCCCAGTGCTGAAAGACTATTTCGACCATTGGGGCAACCGCGTCTATTTGTTTTCGGCAGAGCTCGGGAAACATTACATGTTCACGAAACGCTCGCATAAAGTCATTCGTCATTTCGAGATCGACACAAAGGCGTTCAAACAGCTTGGCGGCAAGTACATTTTTTCCTCCGTCCCGATCATGAACGCCCGCGACATCCATCTCCGCTTCTTGCGGGCGTTCACCGATCGACAGTCAGTCTGGAAAATTTATGTATACGAAGTGGAGTGAAAGGGAGGCAAGAAACATGGTGGACAAACCATTGTTAGCCATCGTCGTCCCATGCTACAACGAAGAAGANGTGTTGCCGGAAACGGCCCGGCGGCTGACCGCTTTGCTTGAGCAGCTGCTCGAAGAAGGAGCGGTCGCCATCGGCAGCCATATCGTTTTTGTCGACGACGGCAGCCGCGACCGGACATGGGCGCTCATTGAAGAAGAAAGCGAGCGCAACCCGTTTGTCTCCGGTGTGAAACTCGCTCGCAACGTCGGCCATCAGCGGGCGCTGCTCGCTGGGCTCGAAACCGTTCGCGCGTACGCCGATTGTGCCGTGTCCATTGACGCCGATTTGCAAGACGATGTGGAGGCGATCCGCGAATTTGTGCAAAAATACCGCGAAGGGTATGACATCGTGTATGGCGTGCGGCGGAGCCGAAAGACAGACACGTGGTTCAAGCGTACGACCGCCCAAGCCTTTTATCGGTTCATGAGGGCCATCGGAATCGAGCTGATTTACAACCACGCCGATTTCCGTCTGATGAGCAAGCGGGCGCTCGATGAACTGAGCCGTTACACGGAAGTCAATCTCTTTTTGCGCGGGTTGGTTCCGCTCGTCGGCTTCCGCTCGACGTGCGTCTTTTACGACCGGCATGAGCGGTGGGCTGGACAGTCGAAATACCCGCTCAAAAAGATGCTCGCCTTCGCCTTTGACGGCATCACGTCCTTGAGCGTCGCACCGATTCGCGCCATTACGCTCATCGGGTTTTTGGCCTTTCTCACGAGCGGTGCGGCCGGGCTGTACGCCCTGATCGTCAAATGGCTTGGACACGCCGAATCGGGCTGGACGTCGCTCATGATTTCCGTTTGGTTCATCGGCGGGCTGGTGCTCATGAGCCTCGGCCTCATCGGGGAATACATCGGCAAAATTTATCAAGAGGTGAAACGGCGGCCGCGGTTTGCGATCGAAAAAACCGTGCAGCTGCCGCTTCCATCAGAAAGGGAGAAAACACCAGCCCGCCTGTAGGAAGGCATAGGTGATCCAAAATCGAAAAGGTCGGACGGATCCATCGGATCCGCTTGAACATCTCCTGCTTTCACTTGCGGCCTGGCAGCAGCATCCTCCTTCGATTCGATATAGATGCAACAAAGAAG
>NZ_LDPD01000025.1:178353-180226 GCF_001026865.1 Geobacillus sp. ZGt-1
TTTCTTATTACCGTATATAGCATCAATCGTCCTCGGCTCGCTTACGACGGAAACAACACGCCAAGCGCTTTTTTCAGCTGCACATCATGCTTCGGATCGCGGACGGCTTCCATGATTTTCGTTTGCAGCACATCCGCCGTCGTCTCATCGATTCGTCCCGTAACCGGCAGCTGATTCGCTTTTTGGAACGCTTGAACGGCTTGTTCGGTTTCTTTGCTGAAGTAGCCGTCCGTGCGGCCCGGGTCGAACCCAAGCCCTTTGAGCATTTTTTGCGCATTGGCGATTTGCTCGTCGTTCATGTCATACCGAAGCGGTTTTTCCACATGAAGCGGAGCGACGTGGAAATAATCCGGCTGCGCCACCGCGACATCCGGCTTGATCCCTTTTTTATGGATCCAATGCCCGTCCGGCGTCAGCCATTTGTACAGCGTCAATTTGATGTTGCTGCCGTCGCCCATCGGAATCGCCTGCTGCACCGTCCCTTTGCCGAACGTTGCCTCGCCGACCAGCTTGTAGCCGCCCGCTTCCTTCATCGCTCCCGCCAAAATTTCCGACGCGGATGCGCTTCCTTTGTCGATGAGCACAACGATCGGGTATGGCTTTTTCGCCGTTAAATCGGAATAAAACTTTTGCCGATCGCCATCGCGTTCTTCAATTTGCACATATGGTTTGCCTTTCGGGATGAGCTGTTTCAAAATTTCCTCAACGCTTTGCAAATAGCCGCCCGGATTGCCGCGCACATCGATGATCAAGCCATCAATATGTTCGGCCTCAAGCTTCGCCAATTTCTTTTTAAAATCGGCGGCTGTGTTTTCCGAAAACGACGTAATTTGCAAATAGCCCGCCTTTTTGCCGTTGTATGTTTTGATCGAGTCATACACCGTCTGAATCGGAATTTCGTCGCGGACGACTTTGACTTTCATCACGTTTTTGACGCCGGGGCGCAAAATGTCAAGCTCCACCGTTGTTCCTTTCTTGCCGCGGATTTTCAATACCGCTTCATATAAATCAAGCCCTTCCAGGCTTTCTCCGTTGACGCGCAAAATTTGATCGTTCGGCTTCAGACCCGCTTTTTCCGCCGGCGAGTTTTTGATCGGAGCAACGATCGTCACCTTGCCGTCGATCATGCTCACTTCGGCGCCGATCCCCTCAAACGACGAGTCGAGCGACTCGTTGAACTGCTCCGTCGTTTCCGCATCCATGTAGACGGAATACGGGTCATGGAGCGTGTTGATCATACCTTGAATGGCGCCTTCCGTCAGTTTTTCTTCATCCACTTTCTCCACGTACCGATTCTTAATGAGCTCATAAGCTTGCCGGATTTTTTTCATCTCTTCGCTGTCGTTCGTCGACTTGGACGGCTCATTCGAAACAATCGTCGAAAGCGAGCCTTCCATCGGGCGGTCCGCCAACTGAAGGCCAGCGTACGTCCCTCCCGCCCCAATGAGCATCGATATGGCCATCAATGCGGCCGTCGTCGATTTTTTCACGTTGCTTCCTCCTCACCCTATGCTTGACCTTCCCCACCGCTTGCTGCGGTGCGAGAAGGGGGCTTTCTCCTCGCTCCTCCGTCAGTGAAGCAAATGAACACCTCTTCCGCCTCAACGCTGACGGCTTTTGCAAAACACGAAAAGGAAAAGCACCGCCTCACGCCGTGCCATGCCTTTATCTTCATCATATGTTGGGCTTGTACCGAGTATGCTAGTGCGTTGCCCATCCTTTACTAGTTTACACGCTTCTTGTTGATTTCTCAACTCACACAGGGCGGAAAAAAGAGGCACCCCTCGCCCTTGGCGGCGAACGATGCCTCTTCTTGATTCGTCTTCTTGGCACGATCTAGGAGGCTGGTGATTTATATAGATGCAACAAAGAA
>NZ_LDPD01000025.1:180654-196017 GCF_001026865.1 Geobacillus sp. ZGt-1
CGTTTTTCACCGGCCTTCTAGAATGGAAGCCAAACCAATGAGCCGCACAAAAACGAAACGCTTTCACCCCTCTTTTGGCAAGTCGATGAGCATCAACCGCGATCCTTCGTTCGTTGCGAGGCGAAGAACCGGCGTTTCCGTGATGCGGGCCGCATCGCGCCGCTCGAGATGGGCCTCGCCGTTTAACGTCAGATCCCCCTCAATGACAAAGACAAAGATGTTCCGCCCTTCCGGCTGGGTAAACGTCACCTCATGCCCGGCTTCCAAATCGGAAAGATAAATCGTCAAATCTTGATGAATGTGAGCAATCCCCGGGGAAGACGGGTGTTTCGTGACAATCGGCAGCAAGGCGTTTTTCATCTTGTCGACCGGAAACTCGGTCCGCTCGTACGACGGCGGCAATCCGTATTGTTCCGGCAAAAACCAAAGTTGCAAAAAGTTCACCTCTTCCGTCGCCGACGGGTTCACTTCCGAATGGACGATGCCGGTGCCGGCCGACATCCGCTGCACGCCGCCGAACGTTGTCACCGCCTTATGTCCGGTGCTGTCTTCATGTTGCAAATAGCCTTTAAGCACGATCGACACAATTTCCATCTCCCGGTGCGGGTGAGCGCCAAAACCGGAGAGCGGCGCAACGAAATCGTCGTTTAACACCCTTAGCGGGCCAAACTGGATGTTGTTCGGATCATAATACTCGCCAAATGAGAAGCTATGGTATGTTTTCAGCCAGCCGTAATCGGCATGATATCGGGACGACGCCCGGTCGATGCGGATCATCTTGTTCCTCTCCTTCATTTATCGAAATAGAGCACCAAGAGCATGCTGCTTTGATACGGCGATCGCCATAGCGATCATAGTCATGTGATATATACGATGCGGATCATGAAAAATCTAGAATGCTGGTGATTCAACAGGAAATGCGGTTCAATCATGTCGCTTCTCAAACGGAGGAGCCTTATATATAAATGTTGCTCTTCCCTCCACTCAAGAATCATCGATATTAGGGGAAATGGACGTTTTTCACCGGCCTCCTTGGAGGGCTAGCCAGCATGAAGTTCTACATCAATTTGATTGGTTCTAAAATCTCGAATTCGAGATTATTATATAAAAAACCGTTTTGCCTGTCAACTTTGGAACGATTAAAATCGACTATCATTGGTCTGACCGCCATTCCCATTTACACATTAAAGACCAGACGGGTGAAGTGACAACAAATGACGTCCAGTCGCTCATTAACGACTTGCAAGCATCACCGTCGCTGTCAAATGATGAAATCATCGCCAAAATCCAAACTCTCTTTTCCCTTGATATCCCGTTCCGCCTTGAACTCGAGTGGAAATATGGAAGCGGCCGGACGCGGAAACTTTCCGTCAAGCAAGACGAGGACAAAGGAGAAAATGCTGGGCAACCCGGCGATGATCAAGATGACGATGACCAAGGTCATGATCAAAATCACGACCAAGACGATGATGACTACGATGGCGGCAATGTAGGCGGCGATGATGGCAACAGCAGCGAATAATCGCGTCCTGAGCAGACAAGCAGCTGCCCGAAAGGCCGGGAAACCGGCTAATGAGGGCAGCCGTATTTTTGTCGGGGCTTCCGGCCTCCACTTTCTTTTATTTCCTTTCCTCGTCCGGCCGTTCTTCGAGCAGCAGATCAATAATCGGGCAGTTATATAAATTGTCTTCATGAGGGCAACATTCCTTTAACTGCTGGAGCATCGCTTCGATCCGCCTCAAATCGCGAATGCTGGCTTGAATCTCCTCGATCTTTTGCGTAACAAAGCGGTACATGTCTTTGCATCGATCGCGATCCCGATCGACAACGCCAAGCAGTTTATCAATTTCTGTTCAATCACCAGCCTTTTAGGGAAGCGTTCCGCCAAACGGACCGCTCCCCATTAAGCTTCGTTGCAACCGCAACAGCAATGAGTTCCCCCCCTTGATAACGGTCCGCGAAGCGGCGGCCCAATTCGAAGGCCTCATCCCGCGCAGCACGATAACTTCGAAACATCTTGGTCAAACGTAAGCGCCGCCAGCTTCAGCCCCTCCGCCATCGTTAAATACGGGACAAGCGTGTGGCGAAGGTCGTCGATCGTTAATCCGAATTGAATCGCCAACGCTGCGGCGTAAATGACCTCGCCGGCATTGTCCGCGACGATGTGGGCGCCTAGCAGCTTGCCCGTACGGGCCTCAGCGACAAGTTTAAACACCCCCGTCGTTTCCCGGTTGACGATGGCGCGCGGCACCGCCTCAAGCGGCAGGACGGACGTTTTCACGTCATACCCGTTTTCTTTCGCCCGCTGTTCGGTCAAACCGACGGTGGCGATGGCCGGATGGGTGAACGTCACCGCCGGAACGACGGCCGTATCCCAGCGCTTGTTCAGCCCGCCGACGGCATTAGCCGCGGCAACGGCTCCCTGATAGGCCGCGACATAGACGAACTGCGGGCCGAGCGTGACATCGCCTGCCGCATAAATCGACGGGTTCGTCGTCCGTGTGTATTCGTCGATCAAAATTTCCCCGCGCGCCCCGACTTCCACACCGGCTGCCGGCAAGTTCAACGCCGCCGTATTCGGCGTTCTCCCGGCAGCCACGAGCAATTCGTCCGCTTCGATGACCCGGGTGCGTCCGTCCACGTTCACATACACTTTTTTCGTATTCCCATCTTGTTCGACCCGTTCAAATGAAGCACCGGTGATGACGCGGATGCCTTGTTCCGTGAGCGCCCGCGTCATCGCTTCGGAAATTTCCGGGTCATACTCTTTCAGCAGGCGCGAGCTTCGCTGCATCAACGTCACCTCCGAGCCGAGATGGTGGAACAGCTGTCCCAACTCCATCCCGATGTAGCCGGCGCCGATGACAGCGAGCCGCTTCGGCACTTTTTTCAGTTCAAGCAAGGTCGTGCTGGTCAAGTAGTCGACATCATGAAGTCCCGGAATATCCGGCACGGCCGGGGAAGCGCCTGTCGCGATCAAAAACCGTTTCGCCGACAGCGTTTGGCCGTTCACTTCAATCGTTTGGCGATCGATAAACCGAGCCTCCCCTTGGATGAAATCGAACCCATACTCTCCGATCAAGTCTGCATATTTCGCTTGGCGAAGCTGCTCGACCAGTTCATTTTTTTGCTTCACTAACGGCGCCAAATCAACCGGACCAGCGGATGTATGCAGGCCGAGAAACGGATGATTTCGCGCCAACGCATAGATTTCTCCGGCCCGAAGCAGCGTCTTCGATGGCACGCATCCGATATTGACGCACGTCCCCCCGACCGTTCCGCGCTCGACCATCGCCACTTTCGCCCCGTATTTCACCGCTTCGATCGCCGAGGAAAACGCCGCCCCGCCGGAACCGATGATCATGTAATCATACTCTCCCTCGCCATCGATAACAGATCTGGCTGATGCGGTGATCTCCTCGGCTTCCCCCGGCTCGTAATGGGCGTTTTTGACCGCTTGTCTCGCCATGTCAACGTCCGTGCCCTCAGGCAGCGCGAATACCACTTCACCGCGCCGGAAGCTGACATCCATCAGCTTAGCCCCAATCGCCTCCAGCGCTCTGGCGACATGTTGTTCACAGCCGGTGCATGTCATGCCTTGGACGGTCATTCGATATGTTTTCATGGTAAAAAACACTCCTTATCAACAAATGTCTCTTTCCTATTTTGTTCAGTTCCTCTATCACTCGTCCTCATGATTCGTTCGGAAGGGGACACAGCACGCCCCATGGCCGTTTCCCGTTTTCCCTCGGCCATAGCTTTCCGTTTCACCTGATCGCATTGGCTTTCGCTTTCCAACCATCATCATCAGCGAAAAGAAAAACAAAACCGTAAAAAGGCCGATGGCAAGGCTTTGGTGTCGGATCAAATACGCACCGACCGATGTTCCGGCCAACAACGGCAGAATAACCGCCAGATGACACGGGCAGCTGAGCAGTGCCAGCACGGCCCAAAACGATTTTTTGACCATTTCCATCGTTCTCCCTCCTTGCGATGACGGGGTGGGGGGGTTCCCGTCTTTGCTCAACATTATAAACGATAGACTAAGGTACAGAGTCAAGGGGGAATGTGGTGCGGCCAAACCATTTCCTTGGATCGGCCAAGCAACGCCCGAAACCATAAAAAAATCCCCGCCTTAACAGCGGGTCATACGGATCAATAGGCAATGGTAAGTAGCTGTGATCTCCCCGTGCGCCAAAAAGCGCTGTTCGTATTCGCGCATCATGGCTTTGAATAGCGCTGGGAGCGCGTTCAACGATATAGCGCGCAGCAGCAGGTGGACAAATCGCATCTTGCTCACCGTGAACGATCAGCATTGGAGCGGAGATGTCCGCCAAAAACGGGCGCGCATCGGCCTCAATCAAATAATCAAGCCCGATCAGCAGTTCCTCAACCCGATCGCGGTAAAAGAACTCAGAAATATCCCCCTTTTCGCTCTTGGACCATAATGAAGCAAGGAAAGCAGCTATCGTGTCAGCCGGCCGTACTTGCAGCTTTGTTTTCATCCGCTTGACGATCCGTGGATGCCATCCAGCTTCATAACCGTCATCGGCAATAAAACGGCTCGTGCCGCCGATCAAAATAAGGCGAGAGACCCGCTCGGGATAAGCATGGGCCAACTCTAGCGCCACAAGCGAACCGAGCGACCAGCCGATGACCGTCGCACGCTCATGAAGCACCTGTTCCGCTCGCTTTCGAAAGCAATGAACCGTTTTAATTTCCTTCCATTCGACGACTGTCGCATTTCCCCTTAGTGATAACGAATCGAGCAACGGCGCAAAAATATCCGCTTTCATTCCCCATCCCGGAATGCAGACAATATTCATGGGATCCCCCCTAACTTTCTGCCAACACAGCCATTGATCCAAACGGCCCGTCAAGCTGTTGCTTCATCGATAAGCAACAAGCACCATGCAAGAGAAGATGGGAAACGCCTTCCTTAACGGACAGCGTGTGGATGTGAAGCTAGATTAAGCGGCCGCTTTTTTCTCGATCATGACCCATACGCTTTGCGCCGTCATGTACAAAATCAGCCCAGAGCGTTGGTTGGTTTTCCCCGAGCTTCGGTCCTTGCGCCTTTATCTCCTCATCCCGTAAATCGGATCTTTCCCCCTTTCACCACCATTTGTAAACCAAAAATAAATAAATGTTTACATTTATCGTATCACAGGCAACCGATGGCCACAATCTTTTTTCATTCCCAACGAGTTGGAGAGGGTCTCCCGCATCCATCACCGCCAAAAACGGATTGAAACAGAATCAAAGCGGAATGGGCATAGAATTTGCCTGCCGATGATGTTAAATCAATCAAAAAAATACGCAACTTGTCCCGCCAAAAGACAGACAAGTTGCGCCATGCCACCTACCGTTCGAAATTAGAAAGGAATATAGTCAAGCGGATTGACCGCATTCGTTTTCGCCTCGTTCCAGCCGCCGCGATGCAGTTCAAAATGAAGATGCGGACCGGTCGAATTCCCTGTATTGCCCATGTAGCCAATAATTTGTCCTTTACGGACGTGCTGCCCTTCGCCAACAAGACGCGCTTCTAAATGAGCGTACACGGTCGTATAGGTTTGCCCATTCATCACATGGCTGATGAAAATGACGTTGCCGTAGCTGCTAGAATAGTAGGAGCGGAACACAATGCCGTCCGCTGCAGCGACAACCGGCACAACGGGAGCTCGCTTGCCGATGTCGACCCCTGGATGGAAGTCCGTGCCGCCAAACCGGTAGCCAAAGCCCGAGGTGATCGGTCCGTTGGCTGGACGGGTAAACGCCCCGCTCGATACAGGCGGCGTGCTGCCGCCGGATGGCGTTTCTCCTGATGACGCTCCTCCACCGTTTGGCGAGGCATATGTACGTCCTCTCTGTTTCGCTTCTTCTTCGGCCCGTTTTTGCCGTTCGAGTTCGGCAAGCTGCTCTTTCACCGCCGCTTCTTGCTTGGCGATCAGTTCTTTTTCTTCTTCAAGCGCCATCTTATGATCATGCTCTTCTTCCTCTTTTTGCTTCAAATCGGCCATCAGGCGATTTTTTTGTTCCAGCTGGTCGGCCAGCTCGGCCTGCAGCTGCTTCAATTCTTGCAAATCCGCTTGCAGCTTGTTCCGCTTCTCCGTCAATTCGGCTTCCTTTTTCTCTTTTAACGTTTTATCAGCTTCCTGCTCGCGGATGATTTGTTGGTCCGCTTCCATGATCGTCGTCACGGCGCTCATCCGGTCAATGAAGTCGCTGAAGCTTTGCGCGCCAAGCAATACTTGCAAGTAGCTGATCGCTCCGCCGCTTTCCTGCAAGGAACGAAGCCGCTCCTTCAAAATTTCATTCCGCTTTTCAATCCGTTCTTGAATTTCGGCAATTTCTTGTTTCAATTGGTCAATGGCTTGCTCCGTTTGGTCAATATCTGCGCTGACGTTGCGGATTTTGCCGCTCGTTTCCTCAATGGCAATGTTCAGCTTTTCAATATCGTTGGCGACTTGTTTTTGCTGCGACTGAAGGGCTTCGATGTTTTTTTGCGCCTCGCTGATTTTTTCCTGCACCTCTGACCGTTTCGAACGAAGCGCGTCGATCTCGCCCCGCTTTTGTTCGATATCACGAGTGCTGACGGCGTCCGCCGCCGGCGGCAGAACGCCAAGGCCGAGCGCCGCGGCGACCACGAGCGCCATCATGTTTTTCTTTTTCATCGCTTTCCCTCTCCCTATGACTTTTGTTTACACTTTTAAAAACTTGCGCACCGACATGACGCTTCCCCAAATGCCGATGCCGGCGCCGATCGCCAAGAGCAGTGCGCTCAACTGCCACATAAACGGCGAAAACGGAAGAAGTTCAAAAAACGGCAAGGAAACCCGCTGTTCATACACTTGATACACGTTGTAGTACACGATCGAAAGCGCCGCGATCGGGAAGAGAGCGCCAAGCATTCCAAGCCATAACCCTTCCAAAAAGAACGGCCAGCGGATAAACCCGTTCGTCGCGCCCACGAGCCGCATAATTTCGATTTCGCGGCGGCGGGCGAAAATCGTAATTTTGATCGTGTTGGAAATGAGAAACATCGCCGTAAACAACAATCCGAGAATGAGCACGAGCCCCACGTTGCGCGCCACTTTCAGCGCGTCAAACAGCTTCTCGACCGTCCCTTGGCCATAATTGACTTTATGGACGAACGGCAATGTTTCGATTTGTTTGGCGATTTTCACCGTATCTTGCGGATGGGCCGCTTTCACGACGTATACATCGCTCAACGGATTGTCCTGTTCAAATAAGCGGAACGACGAGCCTTCATCCCCCATGCTTTTGATCAGCCGCTTCAGCTCTTCGTCCTTCGATGAATAGCGCACTTCCTTGACGTTTGGAATGGCTTCAATTTGCCGGCGCAAGACGTCTTTTTGCCGGCTGTCGGCCGTCAGCTCGATATGGACGCGAATTTCGACATCGTTTTCGACTTTTTTGGCAAAATGGTTGATGTTGAACATGACGACAAAAAAGACGCCGACAAGCAAAAGCGTCACCGTGACGGCACTCGCGGACGCAAACGTCATCCAACCGTTGCGGCCAAGGCTTTTGATGCTTTCCCGGACGTGGCGCTTAAACGTATGAAGCGTCATAGCCGTATTCCCCCTTCGCCTCGTCGCGGACGATTTTCCCGTTTTCGATGGCGATGACGCGCCGCCGGGTCGCGTTGACGATCTCTTTGTTGTGGGTCGCCATCACAATCGTCGTTCCCCGGTCGTTGATTTTTTCAAACAGCTCCACAATGCCCCATGAGGTTTCCGGGTCCAAGTTTCCTGTTGGTTCGTCGGCAATCACGATCTTCGGGGAGTTGACGATTGAGCGGGCGATGGAGACGCGCTGCTGTTCGCCCCCGGACAATTCGTTCGGATAAGAGCGGATTTTATGTTTGAGGCCGACTAGGTCGAGTACTTCCATCACTTTTTTGCGGATCACTTTCGGCGATTCTTCAATGACTTCCAAGGCAAAGGCAACGTTTTCGTAAACGTTGAGCTTCGGAAGCAGCTTGAAATCTTGGAACACAACACCGATATGGCGGCGCAAAAGAGGGACTTTGCTGTCTTTGAGTTTGGCAAGGTTGACGCCGTTGACCATAATGGTCCCGCTCGTCGGCTTTTCCTCGCGGTACATCATCTTAATAAACGTCGACTTCCCAGCTCCGCTGGGTCCAACGACATAGACGAATTCTCCTTGCTTGATGCGGACGTTGATGCCGTTTAACGCCACAACGCCGTTTGGATACGTTTTGTATACATCTTGCATTTCAATCATCATCATCACCTATTTTCGACTTCCCTGTTGCCATTTCTCGAGCTGTTTCGAATGAATCTTGCAAAATTCCGCAAGGATTATTATAACACGATTTTCTATTGTCGAATTTTACATTTATATTTCAAATGGGGAACAATGGAGAAACTAGGACAAAAGATTCAAAAAAGCAAACACCGCCCCGTTCTTAAGCGAACAAGGCGGTGCACCTTCCTTGAATGAAACGATCTTTTCCTTTCAAAGAGTCAGAAACATCCGTCCATTATTTTTTCGCAGCCAGCCATTCCGCCACTTTGTCGGCGTCTTCCCCTTTAATGATTCCTGCCGGCATCGCGCCGCGGCCGTTGGCGATAATGTCTTTAATCTGATCTTTCGAATACTTGCTTCCAACCTTTTGCAAGTTCGGGCCGACCCCGCCCGACAGGTCTTGTCCATGACAGGACGCACAGTTTTGTTTAAAAATTTGCTCGGCGGACGCGGCGGTATCCCCTCCACCATTGTTGCCGTTGTTGTTCCCAGCGTTATCCCCGCCACCTCCGCATGCCGCGAGCGCGAGCGAAACGCCAAGGAACATCGCAGCCAACTTCCATTTCATGGCGAACTCCCCCTCAAACGAAAAATTCCGTTCCCCATTTATTATAACCGATTTCTTCCCCTGTTACGTACGTTGAAATCCCTCGCCGAGCACCTCAGCAGCGTTCGCAACGATGACAAACGCTGTCGGATCAATGGTTCGGACGATTTGTTTCAATTTCGTGAACTCCGATTGGGCGACGACGCACATCAACACCGGGCGCTCATGTTGCGTGTAGCCGCCATACGCCGGCAAGCGCGTCACTCCGCGGTCGATTTCGTGTAAAATGGCGCGGCGCACTTTTTCCTCTTCTTTTGTAATAATCAGAGCGATTTTCGAATACCCAAGCCCGACTTGGACGAGATCGATCGTTTTGCTTGTCACATACAACGCGATCAAGGCATAGAGCGCCCGTTCGATATCAAACACAAACGCCGCGGTCAACACGATCAAGCCATCGATGAAAATCACGCACATCCCAAGCGACAGCCCGGTATATTTATGGATGATTTGCGCCGCCAAATCAGTGCCGCCGGTCGACGCCCGGCCGCGAAACACCATGCCAAGGCCGAGCCCAACGCCGATGCCGCCAAAAATCGCGCCAAGAAGCGGATTTGTCGTCGCCGGCTCCATCTCTTTCGTCAAATAGACAACAAGCGGCAAAAACACCGTCCCCACGAACGTTTTCACGCCAAACTGCCGGCCCAAAAGCACAACACCAGCGATAAAGAGCGGAATGTTGAGCGCCCATTGGACATACGCCGGTTCAATGCCGAACAGCGCATGCATGATCGTGCTGATGCCGCTCACTCCGCCCGAGGCGATCCGGTTTGGCAGCAAAAACACGTTAAACGCCACAGCGACGATCGCCGCGCCGATCAGAACATACGCATACTCCAAAGCCGCCTCCACCGCCGGAGGCATGGTCTTCTCTCTTCGCTTCCGCATGCTTCCCCACCTTCCTCTGTGAGTATAGCATGCCCGTTTTGGCAAGTAAATGACAGCCGATTAACGCGATAATGGTCTGCTATGCTAAAGGAAAAAAGGACGATCCGATGATCGCCCTAGCCAAAAAATACAAGCCTCAATACACATCCCCGCGGTTGCCGATCGCCTCAATATAGATGATTCGTTCATCATGATCGATGCGAAACAAAACACGATATGTTCCGACCCGCAGCCGATATAATCCATCCTGCCCCTTCAACTTTTTTATATCCCCCTGCGGTGGGATCGCAAGCAGACCTTGCAACCCAGAGGCCAACCGTTCTTGAACCTCTTTTTCTTGCCTAGCGATGAATTTGACTGCGGCCCTACGGTAAATCAACTTGTAGCCCGAATTCACGCTTGGCTTCTCCCCCGGTGATATATCCTTCATCGCTTTGCAGCTGCTGGCGCTCTTCTTCCGTCAACGCTTCTTCTTCATCTGTTTCGTCAATCCGCTCCCATACCATTCGTTCCTTTCTGGACCGATCAAGCAAGTACATCAAAAAATCGTACGCTGTTTGATGATCCGTTTCATCCAACCGTTCAATCAGTTCGTAAAGCAATTGTTTGCGCACAGCCAAAGCCATCGCCCTCCTTTTGCCTTTCGTTACCTTCAGCATACCACGGGGGTGCAGATGCGTCAAAACCAGAAAAATGATTTTTGAAACGAAAAAGGACGATCCGATGATCGCCCTTTACTTCAACTTCGCACGCAAATACGCGTCAATAAACACATCAATTTCCCCATCCATCACCGCTTGCACATTGCCGACCTCGACGTTCGTCCGATGGTCTTTGACAAGCGAATACGGATGGAAGACGTACGAACGAATTTGGTTGCCCCAGCCGATTTCTTTTTGCTCGCCGCGCAGCTCAGCGAGCTCGGCTTGCTGCTCCTCGAGTTTCTTTTGGTACAATTTCGCCTTCAACATATTCATCGCTTTTTCGCGGTTTTTGATTTGCGACCGCTCCGATTGGCACGTGACGACGATCCCGGTCGGCAAGTGGGTGATGCGCACGGCCGAGTCGGTCGTGTTGACGTGCTGCCCGCCCGCGCCGCTTGAGCGGTACGTGTCGATTTTCAGCTCTTCCGGCCGGATCTCAATTTCAATGTTATCATCCAATTCCGGCACAACCTCGCACGACACGAACGACGTATGGCGGCGGCCTGAGGCGTCAAACGGCGAGATGCGAACCAGCCGATGCACCCCTTTTTCCGCTTTTAAATAGCCGTAGGCGTTGTGCCCTTTAATGAGCAGCGTGACGCTCTTGATCCCGGCTTCCTCGCCCGGCAGGTAATCGAGCGTCTCCACTTTAAACCCTTTTTTCTCCGCCCAGCGCGTATACATGCGCAAAAGCATCGACGCCCAGTCTTGCGACTCGGTGCCGCCTGCGCCGGGATGGAGTTCCAAAATGGCGTTGTTTTGGTCGTACGGCTCGTTGAGCAGCAGCTGCAACTCGAACTCGCTGAAGTCTTTCATCAGCTTTTTCGCTTCCTCGACGAGTTCAGCTTGGAGCTCGTCATCCGGCTCTTCCTTGAGCAATTCGTACGTCACTTCCAAGTTGTCAAACCGTTCTTCAAGCGAGGAAAATTCCTCGACGAGATCTTTGAGCGCATTCGCTTCGGAAATGACCGCCTGCGCCGATTTTTGATCATCCCAAAAGTTTGGCGCGGCCATTTGCTCTTCTAATTCGCGAATGCGCGCCTGCTTCGCTTCGAGGTCAAAGAGACCCCCTGATTTCCGCTAATCGCTTAGCCATTTTCTCAAGCTCTTGCTTGATTTCCACCAAATCGATCATGTTGTCCTCACCTCATCATCAATATAGTATGCCAACGATGAATGTCTGCCATTCAAAAGGGAGGCAGAGCCTCCCTTTTATATTTATAAACGGTCACACCGTTCTTCCGCAACAATGTTTATATTTTTTCCCGCTCCCGCACGGGCACGGGTCGTTGCGGCCGACGCGCACCGCCTTGCGGACCGGTTTTCTCTTCGGTTCTTCGCCGTCTTCTTTCGGGTGAACCGCTTCGCCTTTGGCCACCTCTTGGCGCTCAAGGTTATGGTGAATTTCCGCCTTCATAATATAGGTGGCGACTTCCTCTTCAATCGCCGCAATCATCTCCTCAAACATGGCGTAGCCTTCCATCTGATATTCGCGCAGCGGGTCGACTTGCCCGTAGGCGCGCAAATGGATGCCTTGGCGAAGCTGCTCCATCGCGTCGATATGGTGCATCCATTTCATATCGACAGCGCGCAAGACGACGACGCGTTCAAACTCGCGCATTTGTTCAGGCGGGATTTGCGCTTCTTTCTCATCATAGCGCGCCTTCACTTTCGCCCAAATGAGCTCGATCATCTCTTCGGGCTCTTTGCCGCGCAAGTCAGCTTCCGTTACATCCCCTTCCGGAAGCAGATGGGCGTTGAGATACTCAACGAGCCCTTTCAAATTCCATTCTTCCGGAACCTCTTCTTTCGGCGTATGAGCGTTGACGACGCGCTCGATCACCGAATGGATCATCTTTTCGATAATGCCGCGCAAGTTGTCGGAATCGAGCACTTCATAGCGCTGGCGGTAAATGATTTCCCGCTGCTCGCGCAGGACATCGTCATATTGAAGCAGCTGTTTGCGGGCGTCGAAGTTGTTGCCTTCGACCCGTTTTTGCGCCGACTCGACCGCTCTCGTCACCATTTTGCTTTGGATCGGCTGCGAATCGTCCATTCCAAGGCGGTCCATCATCGCCATTAAGCTTTCCGAGCCGAAACGGCGCATCAATTCGTCTTCAAGCGACAAGTAAAACTGCGACACCCCAGGGTCGCCTTGACGCCCGGAACGGCCGCGCAGCTGGTTGTCGATCCGCCGGCTTTCGTGACGCTCCGTGCCGATGACCGCAAGCCCGCCAAGCTCCTTTACCCCTTCGCCAAGCTTAATGTCCGTCCCGCGCCCGGCCATGTTCGTCGCAATCGTCACCGCGCCTTTTTGCCCCGCTTGGGCAATGATCTCCGCCTCTTTCGCATGGTTTTTCGCGTTTAAGACATTGTGCGGGATGCCGCGCTTTTTGAGCATCTCTGACAACATCTCGGACGTTTCGATCGCCACCGTGCCGACCAACACCGGCTGCCCTTTCGCATGGCGGGCGGCGATGTCCTCGACCACGGCGCGGAACTTCCCTTCCATCGTCCGATAAATCAAATCCGGACGGTCTTCGCGGATCACCGGGCGGTTCGTCGGAATGACGACGACGCGCATGTTGTAAATGTTGCGGAACTCTTCCTCTTCCGTTTTCGCCGTCCCCGTCATCCCCGCCAATTTTTCATACATGCGGAAATAGTTTTGGAACGTGATCGTGGCCAACGTCATCGACTCGTTTTGAATCTCGAGCCCCTCTTTCGCCTCAATGGCTTGATGAAGCCCATCGCTGTAGCGGCGGCCGTGCATCAAGCGCCCGGTGAACGGGTCGACGATGATCACTTTTCCGTCTTGCACGACGTAGTCGACATCGCGCTGCATCGTTACGTGCGCCCTTAGCGCCAGCTGAATGTGGTGGTTGAGCGTGACGTGTTTCAAATCGAACAAGTTGTCGATGCCAAACGCGCGCTCCGCTTTGTTGATTCCTTCTTCCGTCAGCTGGACGCTTTTCGTTTTTTCATCGTATGTGTAATCGACATCTTTGCGCAACGTGCGGACAAACGCATTCGCCTGCACATACAGCTTGGTCGACTTCTGCGCCGTCCCTGAAATGATGAGCGGCGTCCGCGCTTCATCGATCAAAATCGAGTCGACCTCGTCGATGATCGCATAATAGAGCGGCCGCTGCACAATATGCTCCTTATAGAGGACCATGTTGTCGCGCAAATAGTCAAAGCCAAACTCGTTGTTCGTCCCGTACGTAATGTCGGCATTGTACGCCGCTTGCTTCTCCTCGCGCGACATACCGCTCAAGTTCAAGCCGACGGTCATGCCTAAAAACTCATACAGCTTGCCCATTTCCGTCGCATCGCGCGTCGCCAAGTATTCGTTGACCGTCACGACATGCACGCCGCGCCCGGTCAAGGCGTTCAAATAGACAGGCATCGTCGCCGTCAACGTTTTCCCTTCCCCGGTTTTCATCTCGGCGATGTCGCCTTCATGCAAGACGACGCCGCCCATAATTTGCACTTTATATGGGTACAAACCGAGGACGCGCTTCGCCCCTTCGCGCACGACGGCAAACGCCTCAACAAGCAAGTCATCGAGCGATTCGCCTTGTTGGTAGCGGGCTTTGAATTCCTCGGTTTTTTGCCGCAGCTGTTCATCGGACAGTCGGGCCATCTCCGGACCGAGCGCATCCACTTGATCCGCAATTTTCTCGAGCCTTGCCAACTGACGCTTGTTCGGGTCAAATACTTTTTTTAAGACTCCAAGCATAGGAAACGCTCCTTATTTTTCATGGACTCACTTCTTCATCATATCATTATACAGGGATCAGTGACAACTGTTGCACAGGCTTAGAGAGGGGCATGTCCAAAAGAGGGAATCACGCCTTGGACGGAAGCTGCTCAATCGCCGCTTCCGCATGGTGAAGCCGCCGGTTCAGCGCATAAATTTCAAAACTTTTCTCCTCAACTTTTTCATGAATTTTGCGAAGCAATATTTGCACATCATCCACAAGCTGCGTTTCGACGCGATAAAGCGTTTCTTTCACTTTCGCCAACTCCGCTTCCACACGGTCTAATCTTGTTCAAGACGGCTGATGCGCCCGTTCATTTCATCGACGCGGCCTTCAAGCGCTTCAACGCGAGCCGTCAGCGAACCCATTTGCCCGCTCATTTCTGCTAAACGGCCGTCGATCTGCACAAAACGCTCATTCATTTGAGCAAAGCATTCGTCAATCCGAGCAAACTGTTCATCAATCTGGGCAAACCGCTCATCAATTCGCGCAAACCGTTCGTCAATCTGCGCAAACCGTTGGCGAGTTTCTTCTTGAAACGCCAAAAATCCTTGTTCCATGTTATCCAACTTGGACCATATTCGACGCAGCAGTTCCTCCATCGTTCCCCCTTTTGCTTCCTTCACGCATATTATAACATCCCCTGCCAAAAAAAGCAGGGGATGCGCATAGAAGGGTGATTCAATTCGCCTCGATCAGTCCGTACTTTCCGTCTTTGCGGCGGTAAACAATGTTCGTCCGGTTCGTTTCCGCGTTCGTGAAAATGAAGAAGTTGTGCCCTAACAAATTCATCTGCAAAATCGCTTCTTCGCTGTCCATCGGCTTCAAGCTGAAGTGCTTCGTGCGCACGATTTCAAACTCCTCTTCATTCTCCGCTGCGGAAGCGCCGATCGAGACAGGGGCAGCCAGCTTCGCTTCTTTCTCACGGTCACGCAGCTTCCGATTGACTTTCGTTTTATGTTTACGGATTTGCCGCTCCAGTTTATCGGTTACTAAATCGATCGCCGCATACATATCCTCATGGCGCTCTTCAGCGCGCAGCAACAAATGCGGCATCGGAATGGTCACCTCGATTTTCCCTTGTCCATCGTTGTAAACTTTTAAA
>NZ_LDPD01000025.1:196133-197534 GCF_001026865.1 Geobacillus sp. ZGt-1
TGACGTGCACATACACATCATCAGTGCCATCAAAGTAGCGTTCCAGTTTCCCGATTTTTTTCTCTACATACTCGCGCAACGCTGGAGTTACTTCGAGGTTTTCCCCGCGAACGTTATACATCATCGCTGACCACTCCTTATCTTATAAAACTGTAAATCCCTACACTTTTTATTACCCATCCAATCCATGTTTCAATCAAAAATATTTTTGAAGATTTTGTGAAAAACATAGGAAAATATGGTAAGATAGGCATAGGTGTTTTTTCTTATGATGTGGAAGGTACGGAGTGTGTGAACGATGCGAAAGGTCCATATTTCCCATGCGAAAAGCGGTGACGTGCTCGCTGTCGACTTGTTCGCCGCCAACGGCAGCGTCCTTTTGTCGCGCGGCGTGCGGCTGACCAGCGGCTACATCCGTTCTTTAGCACAAAAAGGGGTTCAATACATTTATATTGACGACAAACAAACATATGACATCCGCCCGCGCCCGCTCATCAGCCCGACCGTGCGCCAGCAGGCAGTGAAAAAAGTGTACGAGACGATGACGGCCTTGATTGAGCAAAAAAAACTGCTCAGCCGTGTGTCCTCCCTCGATTTAGGAAAAGAGTACGAAAAAGTGTTCAAAGACATTTTGGATTATTTGCTAAAACAAGAAGATTTGCTCATCAACTTGTCGGATTTGGTCATTTCCAATGGATACTTTTTCCACCATTCAGTCAACGTCGCCACCATTGCGGGTGTCATCGGCATCGCCAAAGGCTACCGCCCCCAGCAGCTGCTCGACCTTGGCATCGGCGCGCTGTTGTTTGACATCGGCATGACGCAGCTTCCTGATGGGCTCTGGCGGAAAAAAGGATTCTTGACGGAAGAGGAAAAGGAAATCGTCCGCCGCCATACGTATCTCGGCTTCGAGCTGTTGCGGCGCCAGCGCAACATTTCGCTCTTTTCCGCCCACTGCGCCTTGCAACACCATGAGCGGTGCGACGGCAGCGGCTACCCGCGCGCCTTATCGGGCGATGAAATTCACGAATACGCCCGCATCGTCGCCATCGCCGACGTTTTTGACGCCTTGACATCGGCGCGCTACCACCGAAGACAATACTCGCCGCACGAGGCAGCCGAATACCTATCCGCCGCCGGCGGCATTTTAGACTATGATCTGATCAAGCTGTTTCTCTCTCACATCGCCATCTACCCGGTCGCCACGACCGTCTTGCTCAACACCGGGCACGTCGGCGTCGTCTCGCAAGTGTTTCCGGGCTTCCCGCTCCGCCCCATCGTCCGCGTCATCAAAAACCCAGCAGGCGAGGAGCTGAAAAGCCCGTATGAGATTGACTTGCGGAAAGAGATGAACATCACGATCGTGAAAGCCGTCTGAAGCGAAAAGGACAGCGCGCGCTG
>NZ_LDPD01000026.1:0-5453 GCF_001026865.1 Geobacillus sp. ZGt-1
TTGTACCCGCCAATCCAAGCGCTTGGGCGCGCATATCGAAAATTTTAATTTCAAACGATTGATTGGTGTTCGCCCCGATTTGCAGTTTAATCGGGCTCGCACCGCTCACATTGCCGTTCAACAATTTTTGCGTGTTGAATTCCGTCGTATTGCCGATGCGGTTGATTTCAGACGTCAGTTGGTTGAATTCTTTTTGCAGCTGCTCGCGGTCTGCTTGTGTATTGGTGCTGTTGGCCGCTTGCGTTGCCAACTCGCGCATCCGTTGAAGGATGGAGTGTACTTCATTTAATGCTCCTTCTGCCGTTTGGATGAGCGAGATGCCGTCTTGAGCGTTGCGGCTCGCTTGCTCCAGCCCGCGAATCTGGCCGCGCATTTTTTCCGAGATCGCAAGGCCTGCGGCATCGTCGCCTGCACGGTTGATGCGGAGGCCAGACGAAAGTTTTTCAATCGATTTGGATGCGTTGATCGTATTGGTGGTCAACTGCCGATACGTATTCAACGCCGCGATGTTGTGGTTGATTCTCATGTTCTCTTCCTCCCTGAAATGATTTTTTCCACGTCCTTGTGGAATGACGGGGCTGGGGCGAAAGTCGGCCGCCTTTCGCCGCCAGCCGCGCTCACTTTTTATATCGGCGCGTTTTTTGGAAGTTTAATAGGGAAATGAAAATTTTTTGTCGACGGGGCGAAAAAAGCGCCGCTTGGGCGCCTGATTCGTTTACGGGGTGTTCCATTGTTTCAGTTTAGCGGTCAGTTCGGCGAGCGAGGCTTCGGACGCTTGGGAGGCGGCGTTGTTTTCCGCTTGGATGGCAAGATACACTTCTTTGCGGTGGATATCGATGTGTTTTGGCGCGTTGATGCCGAGCTTCACCTGGTCGCCTTGGATGGCGAGGACGGTGATTTCGATGTCATCACCGATTTGGATCGCTTCTTTGATTTTGCGCGTTAAGACAAGCATCAGGCCGCCTCCTTTACGTCGCCACTTTTTCCGGGAAGAGGCGATGTTTTGTTTTGTACGTTGTGTTCGTCAAGATGACTTGCTTGCCGAACCGCTTGCGGGCGTTGATGACAACGGGCGCCTGCAAGTTCGCCGTCGTCTCGTGAAACGGGTCGGCGACGGTGAGGATCACGTACACCGCGACGTCGCGTTCGCTTTCGATGTTAAGTTGTTCGACCGTCGCTTCATCCAGTTCAAATTCGTACGATGGAAAGTACGAAAACGGCTCAATCAGCACAAACCCGAGCGCAGGGATCTCGACCGACTGCAAGATGACAAACGGCGTGTCGGCGAGCGGAAGAAGGACGAACCGCTTTTCGTCGGCGAATCCGGGCAAGCCATGTGGGAAATGGATAATGTCTTCTTCCTTCACCGCCACGGTTCCGTGGTATTTCGTGTCGATATTCATGAATCGTTCCTCCTGTTTTCTCAAATGACGACGTCAATGTGAAGCGACGGGCGCTGGGCGAGGGCGATCTTGACCGTTCCTTGCTGGTAGCGGATGATCGGCGCATGCGCCTTCACATCAATGCGCGGCGCGTGGGTGTTCCAGTCGATCGCCAGCCGTCCTGGTTCATAGTCGACCTTGACGCTAAACGGCGGCGGGACGAGGGCGATGTTGAACTCGAGCGGCGGGTCTTCACTGTTTACAACGGCTTGGTCGGCGAGCGGGTTGCCGCCGTCCTCGATGCGCATCAGTTCATCGCCTTGGACCGCAGCGCGCTCGATGAAATCGAGCACCGCTTGCCGCCCGTCAGCGGCCTCGTCTTCGATCAATTGGAACACGTGCTTGTTGTTCACCGCCGCCCACGCCTCGGTCTGGTCGATCGTCAAGCGCGCGGGGATGGAAGCGATGCGCATGTCGGCGGACGGCTGCTCGATCGCCATGTCGGCATGGGGCTGGGCAATCTCGAGCCGCGCGGGTTCGCTTGAGATCACCAGTTTGGCATACGTCGCTTCCATCTTGAGCTGCGGAATGCGCATGCCCTTCCCCCTTTCAATGGTTGGGATGGATACCAAAACAGCGCGGGACTGTTCGGTGAAAAAAGCCAGCAGGAAGCTGGCTTAGCGCAAAAAGTCAACCAGCGTCGGCTGGATGACGCGCGCGCCGACTGCCAAGGCGGCGCGGTGGACGCTTTCTTGCGTTTTCAAGTCGGTGATGACTTTTTCAAGATCAACGTCTTCGTTGTCCGACAACATTTTTTCCGCGATCACTTGTTGGCTGTCGATGCGGTCTTCCATCAGCTCGATCCGGTTCATGCGCGCCCCAAGTTCGGCGCGGACGCCGAGCAAATTCGTCATATGACTGTCGAGCTTGTCTAAATAGCCCGTTAAATCATTACCGGTCGTACTCGGATTTTCGAGGGAAGCGGCCAAGTTTTGCAAGTCGGAAAACAATCCGCTGCCCGCCCCGAACGCTGTGCTTGGCGGAATGTTGACCGGAATGTAAATGCCTTTCGCTAGCTCAATGTTCAGCTGTTGGCTGTTCGTCGACACGGAAATCGTGCCGTCCGGGTTCACCGTAACAGGTGGCTCCGTCGTTTTCGCGCCGTTGAAAATGTATTTGTCGCCGACTTTCGTATTGGCGATCGTGACCAAATGTTCGGTCAGTTGCCGCACTTCTTTGGCGATCGACTGGCGCTGCGTCTCTTCGTATGTATCGTTGCTCGCCTGCACGACGAGCTCGCGGATGCGCTGCAGCGCCTGCGTCGCCTTGTCAAGCGCTGAATCAGAGTTTTCCACCCAGTTGTACGCTTCAGAGAAATTGCGTTTGAACTGCTCGACTTCGGCTAAATTCGAACGGTAGGCGATTCCTTTCATCGCCACAACAGGATCGTCCGACGGGCGGGTGATTTTTTTCCCCGTCGAAAGCTGGGTTTGATATTTGTCCAAATTGGCGTAGCTTCGGGTAATCTGCTTAAGCGTATTGTTCGCCAACATGCTTTGCGTAATGCGCATCACCGTTCACCTACCTTCCGACGACGCCCATGCCGTTGATGAGTTTATCGAGCATTTCGTCAATCACCGTGATTTGCCTTGCCGCGGCGTTGTAGGCGTGCTGGAATTTGATCATGTTCATCATCTCTTCATCCAGCGACACGGAGCTGACCGACTGCCGTTTTTCCTCCACCGACTGGCGCAGAATTTCACTATTGCTTTTCATCCGGTTCGCCTGCTCACCGTCGACGCCAAGCTGGCCGATCCAGCCTTGGTAGTTCGTTTCAACCGTGCCTGAGGAAAGCGGCAAATTAAGGGACGCCAAGTTGACGGAGATGCCGTCTTGCAGCGAAACGGTCGCATTGGACAGAAGCAGGCTGCGGACGTTGGCGAGGTTGATGGCGTTGTTGCCGTTCCCTGTTTCCCCGCTTTTCGTTGACGCCGCGATGTTCGCCAAATCGTCGATGTCGGCCGCGAGTTTGATCGTTTTCGCCGCGCCGCTCACTGCGCCGATCCCGTCAAAAAACGGGTGATTCGTGTTTCCGTTTAACCCGTAGCCCTGTTGATGAACGGCGTTGAACACCGTGCCGAACGTATAGGCGAGTTTGTCCAAGTTCGACAGCATGTCTAGGTACAACCCTTTGACGATCGGCTGGCCGCTGGCGTCGGTTCCGGTTTGATAGCCGTATCCTTCGATCAGCCCGCGCAATTTGCCGTTTGGAAGAGAGGAAAAGGAAACGGTCGTCCCGCTGACATCGAGCGTATTGACGCCTAGATCGGGAGGCATCTCCTTCACCCCGTCGCCGTCGACGTCGCTGCCGTCGGGGAACGAAACCGATGCGGCGTTGCGGCCTTGTACGAGATATACTTTCGCGCTCCCGTTCATCACGTAAACATCGTACGTTCCTTCCGCCATGGGCAAGGCGTTTCCGCCAGTTGGATGCTTTTCCACACCGATCTCCATATATTGCGACAGCTGGTCGACCAACCGATCCCGCTCGTCGTACAAGTCGTTCGGCAAATAGCCGTTCGGCTCGATTTCGGCAATTCGTTCGTTTAAGGCGCGGATTTGGTTCAAAAGGGAGTTGATTTCCGTCACCGCCACCCCGATTTGCGTGCCGATGTCCGTGCGGATTTGCGTCAGTGAATTCGATAAATAGTGGAACGTCTCGACGACCGCCAACCCGCGCTGGCGGACGACGGAGCGCGCTCCTTCGTTCTCCGGGTGGGTGCTCAAATCTTGAAGCGCCTGCCAAAATTGATCCATCGTTTTCGCCAGTCCGCTGTCGGACGGCTCGTTCATAATGTCTTCCATCTTCGACACCGCATCCGCGCGCGCTTCCCAGTACCCGAGCTTGCTGTTTTCACCTCGGTATTGGACGTCCAAAAAGTATTCGCGCACCCGTTCGACCGACGACGCTTCCACCCCTGTCCCCATCTGTCCTGGGATGTTCGGGCGGTTGAGCCCCGGCGTCGGAAACGGCGGCGTCGGCCGCAATTGGACGCGCTGCCGTGTATACCCTTCCGTGTTGGCGTTGGCGATGTTATGGCTTGTCGTATACAAGGCGGCCTGTTGCGCCATCATGCCGCGCCGGGCGGCTTCGAGGCCGTGGAATGTCGAGAGCATCGTTCTTCCTCCTTACGCTTTCGATTCAAACAGCGGTCGCTCGGGCGAAGGGGCATATTGTTGCGTGCGGCTGTAGGTGGATGGCGTCGGGGCGAACGTCTCGATCATCGCGGTGACAAACTGGAGCGACTGTTCAATGAGCTGGCGATTGAGCTCATTCGCCTCCGCCACGGCCTTCACGGCCGTCTGAAGCCGCGCTTGGCATTCCCTCAGCTCCTCACGCTCCTTGCCTTTTGCCAGATCCATGCATTGGGAGAGGGTCGCCGCCTCATCGCCGAGCACCTCTTTCAGCCAGCGCCGCCGCCGTTCTTCGAGTTGACGGATGGCGAAAATATGCTTTTGTTCATCGGCAAGCAAGGCCGACAGCGCCTCGATATCGTTTTTTTTCAACGCTTCCGTTTTCCGCCGCGAAAGCGCCAGCAAGCTTTCATAAAGCTCACTGTGCGCCCGCAAAAGATGGATGAGTGCCGCAAACGTCATCACGATCCGCTTCCTTTATCGATGGTTTCGATAATACTCGATCATCCGCTTGGCGACCGCCCGCGGGTCGACTTGGTATGCGCCGTTTTCAATTTGTTGGCGCAGCTCTTCAAGTTTCGCCTGCCGCGCCTGTTCCCAGCTTGCCGCTTCTTGCAGCTCTTTCGCTTCTTTCGAAATTTCCACTTGATCTCTAGGCGCCTTCTCCGCCGCCAGCCGCTCCGTTTTGGCGAGCTGACGCTGGTACGGGTTGACGCCCATCGGTCCAATATGGTGGATTTTCATCACATTCACCTCGCTTGACCGGCGCTTGTTTGCATTTGGCTATTGTTTATATCGGAACGTTGACGGAAATGTTTAGCGTTCTTGATAGTCTTGGGTGTAATAAGTGGCATGGCGGGGACGATCTTCTTTTTT
>NZ_LDPD01000026.1:5500-5627 GCF_001026865.1 Geobacillus sp. ZGt-1
ACTTGGCGCACAGCCGCCCTTCACGGATCATCGCTCCGCACGAGTCGCAAGGGTAGCCGAGATTTGGAAAATGGACGAGCTGCAGCCGCCCCGCGCGAATCCATTTGATGATCAACTTCTCCTCCAC
>NZ_LDPD01000026.1:6605-10651 GCF_001026865.1 Geobacillus sp. ZGt-1
ATTCGCACACGTCACGTGTCGATAATCTCACAAACAACCGCCCGCACTTTGAACAATTGACTAGTTCCGCCATCGCGCATCCCTCCCGATCATGGCCTATGAAGCCGCCTTATAAAAGTGATTAGGTCGAATAGCGGCCTCTTCTCGTGATCACCCGCTTGGCGCCGACATCATCCCCCTGTCAGCGCCGCATCTCGGCATGCAGCGCCGTTAGCCATCTTCCACAGCCGCAAGCAGGTCGATAATGAAACCATGTTGATGACCAACGCAACATTGTAGAATCGCTCTTGTACCCGCAAACGAGTCCGTCATGTGTAAATATTGATGATCAGCCCTTGAATCTCGCCGACGAGCCGCAAAATCTCAAGTCCACGCTGTTCTTTTTGCAGCACTTCGTTCGTCAGTTCAACGAGCTTTTGATCAACTTCCTTCACGAGCTTATAAATGCGCGCCCGCCCGCCGCGGCTGAAGCCGCGCTGTTCTTCCAGCTGCAGGCCGTTTTTCACCGCGTCGTCCAAAAACGACTTGACGAGCTGTTTATATTTGCGCAAATCCTCCACCGTCCGCAACTCGGCGAGCTTTTTCCCTTGCTCCTCAATTTGGCGGACTTGTTCGTTGATCCGCTCCCATACGACGTCGCGGCGCGTTTTCGCCATGACTTCGGTGAACGACACCGATTCCATCGGAGCATCGTCTTTGCGGCTCACATTTGTCAGCCCTGTGCGCGTCACTTTTTGTACTTCCATCGTCATCACCTCTCGCTACCCCCATTATCGCACAACCATAGCAAAAGGGCGAGGCGTTTATGCCCCGCCCGATGCGGATCCATTAGCTTTTCAGCAGTTGCAAAATCCCTTGCGGCAGCTGGTTCGATTGCGCGAGCATCGCCTGCGCCGCCTGCGTCAAAATGTTGTTTTTCGTAAATTCCGCCATCTCCATCGCCATATCCGTATCGCGGATGCGGGATTCGGCGGCGGTCAAGTTTTCGTTCGCGGTTGTTAAGTTGTTAATGGTATGCTCGAGGCGGTTTTGGTAAGCGCCCATTTTCGATCGCGTTTTCGACACTGATATAATCGCTTCATCTAATTTTGCAATAGCAGCTTGGGCATTCGCTACCTGCTTGATATCCAATGAGCTAATGTCTTTCTTGTCTTCCCCAAGAGAGTCTTTTTTTTGCTTTTCCCACGATATTGTCAACGACTGCCCATTATTCGGCCCCAGCTGGATCGTAATATTTTGGCCGCTGGCTAAAATATTCATAGTGTTAAATTGTGTATCCGTTCCGATCCGATCAATTTCATCCTTCAATTGTTGGAATTCACTGTCAAGCGCTTCGCGATCCGTATCTTGGTTCGTCCCATTCGCCGCCTGCACAGCCAGCTCGCGCATCCGCTGCAAGATGCTGTGGACTTCGTTTAACGCCCCTTCCGCCGTTTGGATGAGTGAAATCGCATCAAGTGCGTTCCGTTCTGCCATTTGCAAGCCGCGAATTTGCGAGCGCATTTTTTCCGAAATGGCAAGCCCTGCTGCGTCGTCAGCGGCGCGGTTGATGCGCAAGCCGGAGGAGAGGCGCTCCAAGTTTTTCGAAATGTTCGATTGGTTGGCCGCCAAGTTGCGGTAGGCGTTGAGCGCCTGAATATTATGATTGATTCGCACAAACATCCGCTCCTTTGCTTATGATTTCTCGTATGCAATGAATTGCTCGTACGCTGCTGTTTTTTGCTTGAGCGCCGTTTGCGCGGGGGAGGCGCCGCTTTTCAGCGCCTCGTTCCACGCGGTGGCGATTGTGGTGGTTAATTGCAGCACTTCCCGAACGATCTTGACGTCTTTTTTCATATTCGCCTCGATGAGGCGCTCAGCCATATAGTTGTAGAGCGCATCCAACTGATGGGCGATAATGCCCGCGTCATAGCGCAATCCAACGCCGAGGCGGCGGAGGATGTCGTTTCCTTTTTGCAGCTGTTTGTTCGCTTTCCAATAGTCTTTTTGTTCAAGGGCCGCGATGGCCTCTTCCAAACATTCCATCAATCCTTCATATAACAATGCCGTCAGCTGTTGCGAGTTTTTTTGGTAAATCCATTCCTCAGTTAAAAAGTCCAACGCCGTGCACCCCCATTTGCCCTCTGCCTTTTATATCGGCGATGAGTTGACAATGTTTAATCATTTTTTTCAATTTCTTCAATCAAAATCAAAATTTCGGCAATGACCGCGTACAGCTGCGGCGGAATGCGGTCGCCAAGATCAAGCTGAAGCAAGTTTTGCACGAGCAATGGATCCTCTTGAATCGGGATGTGATGCTGTTTCGCCAGTTCAATGATTTTCTGCGCCACATGTCCGCTTCCTTGGGCGACGACAGTTGGCGACTGGCCCGACGATTCGTCATACCGGATGACGGCCGCCGTCGGACCAGTCATTTGCTTTCGTTTTTTTTGATTGAAATATTGCGCCATCATATCGTGAAATCGTACCCTCTTTCCGTAAACGGTCCGTACAGGCGAACGGATGGCACCCGTTTTTCTTCTTCCTGCCGCTTCGTTTCATTCGTCAGCTTTGTGATGTTGACCATTTTGACGTGGTAGCCGATCTCCTCCAATCGCTTTTTCGCCATATCGATGAACGGCGCGGCTTTTTGGGCAAAGTCATCGCGGTCGTTGCGAAGGGTGATGGACAAGCTTCGCTCATTGGCTTGAAGCAAAATGCCGAGGTCTCCCAGTTTTTTCGTCTCCAGCAAGAAATACAGCTGACAGTTTTCCCAATCGATTCGCTCGCCATCTTGGCGGGCGTTGACATAGACGTTGACGTTCCGCACTTCATTTTGCCATCGCAACGGCAAGGAGAAGAACAGGCTTTGCATGCCCACTCCAGCGTCCCATCGGTTTAGCAGTTGCTGACCAGTCAGATTCGTTAACGCTTGTTCCGCTTGCCGGGCGATGGGCTCATTTCCACTTTGTGCAAGCTGCAGAAGCGTCGCCTTCATATTCTGCGGTGTTCCTTCCCCGTCAGCGCCTTTTTGCACGAGCGATTCAGCCGCCTCATAATCGTGCATGAAGCCAAATCGGCGGAGCGCTTCAAACAATTGACGCGCCGACGGTCCGTCAACGAACGGCTGCACCGCTTCGTTCATTTGCCGGAGAAATGCTTTTGACAAATCTGCCTGCGGTTCGCCCAATCCAGCTACAAAATGCTTGACTTTTGTTTCGGACGGTTTCAACACCATATTCGCCAGAACGTCTTTCACTTCATTCACAATCTTCCGCGCCCCGCGTTCATCCCCTTGGTGAAGCCGCTTTTTCGCTTCAGCCAGCTGGGAGCTCGCCTTCATCAGCTGCTTTTCCGTCGCCATGTCCGTAAACAGCATCAAATCACTTTTTAAAATGACGTTGTCCAACTGCTTAATTGCGCTTTCCAAGTACTGTTTTGCCTGCAAGCGGGCGGCTTGTCCTCTTTGTTCCGCCCAGTGCAGCACCGTCTCCAAATGGTGCATCACATTGCGCTTCACAATCTGAAAGTCACGGGACGCCTGTGCCATTTTGGCTGTGACCGTTTGCACGAGAAAGTCTTTCGTTTGCATCGGCACACTCGCTTGCATCCATGTTCCATTAAGCGGAACATGGTCCGATGATCCCGAAGAAAGGGTTTGTTCCATGTCACTCAACATATCGAACAACGCTTTCCTGGCAGCAAGCTCTCTTCCGTTTTCCATAAACTGGCGCGCTTCTGTCAATGCTTCGTTGAACGCCTGCCTCCAGGCAGGATGAATCTGAACTCCTTCTCCATTCTCCTTTTGAATCAAGTCAAGCACTTGTTCAAGATGCGGCTCTTTTTTCAGTTGCTCGACGGCATGAAGAACCTTGTCGCGCAATAAATTGATCGCTTGCATCATCTCTGTGCCATTTGCCTTTTGATGCGGTTCGGACAAAAGAGCTGTTAATCGTTGCAGCAATTGTTGAACGAATTCTTGTGGAGAACCAACACGGGACATAGAAGTTGACGCACTGTCGTCCAATTTTCCTTCCATGGAAACGCGGAATTTCTTTTGTTCATTC
>NZ_LDPD01000026.1:11686-15309 GCF_001026865.1 Geobacillus sp. ZGt-1
TTTTGCTCTACGGTGCCTGGGGCTTCGGTGAAAAACGTCCGCAAGGTGGAAACGATCTCTTTTGTGAGCGATTGTCCATGTTTTTGCAGCCAATCTCCGACCTGTCTCAGCTCAGGCAATAACGGTTCAGAAGCAGAAAAATGAACCGCTTGTTTGTCCGTCTCTTGTGGCGGACGGGGAACGATTCGCGCCACAGGAACTCCTTCTTGTTCACCGACGATTTGGATCGTTGCACGCCCTTCCTGCGGCCATTCTCCTTCCGTTCGCACCCGCACGTCGGTCCCCTTGATCACGACGACTGCCTCGCCGTCTCGGCTTTCTTTGATGACGGCATCGTATGTTTCGCCCTTTTGCACCATCAGGGTTTGATTTGGCGACGTTATCGATTGTCTAGTAAAAACGTTGCGAATTTCCATCCCCGTTCACCTTCCGCTCGATTCGATTGCTACTGTTTATATCGGCACATCCACCATGAATGTTTACACCCTTCACGCCCGTACGAGCGTCAACGCTCCCACCTCGGCCGCCCCCGCTTCAAGCAACACAAGGGCCGCGTGGCGGATGGTGATGCCCGTCGTGTAAATGTCATCGATGAGGACGATTCGTTTCCCTGCAAGCGGCGGGCGGTCAACGAGGAAAAACGGGTTGTCGGTCTCCAGCCGCTCGCGGCGCGATTTTTTCGATTGTTTTTCGGAATGTTTGCGGGAAAGCCAAAGAAAGGACGGGGACGGAAGCAGACGGGCGAGCGCTTCGGCTTGGTTGAAGCCGCGCTCATACAGCCGTTCGGGGCTCAGCGGGATCGGGACGATGTGCCAATCGCGGCCGAAATGACGGCGAAACGCTTGGGAAAACGGACGGCGGAACGCCTCGATGATGGCATAGTCGCCGCGGAATTTCCATAAGGCGACGACGTCTTTCATCCAGTCGTTGTATATATACACAGATCGGTTTTTCACGAGCACCCTCCCCCACTGTTCATCTTCCTGCCACCGGAGGCAGTCGGCGCACAGCGATGGCTTGGCTTCCTCAAGCGGGCGGCCGCACATCTCGCAAAGTCGGCCGTCAATGAGTTTGAACGACCCGCGGCAGCGCGGGCAAAGGACGTCAAGGTCTTCGAGGAAAAGAAACTGGCGCCAGCTCGCGATCGGGTTGTACGAAGAATGGCAAAGGAGGCAGTTCATGGGCGCAGCAGCCCCCTTTTCTTCGCTTCTTCGTTCATGCGGAGGATATGGCGGCGCGCCCGCACCATCTCGTTCGTTTTCCCGTGATGGAAAAAGCGGACATCGCCATCCGGAAACGCGGCGTGGCGGCCCACGCGGCCGGCGATTTGCACGAGAGCGCTTTCCGTGAAGATGCAGTCTTCGGCGCCGAGAACGGCGACATCGATGTTCGGCACCGTCACTCCCCGTTCAAGGATCGTCGTTGTGACGAGCAGCGGCACGCGCCCATCGCGAAATGCCTGAACGTGCTCGGCTCTGTCTGGGGCTTCGGCATGAACGCCGACGATGCGGGGATCGACGCGCTGCAAGAGGCGGGTGACAGCTTCAAGCTCATCGATATGGGGAACGAACAAAAACGCTTGTTTTCCCTGCGCCAAACGATGGAGAACCCACGCAAGGACGTTTTCGGGCAAGCGGCCGCGCTCTAACCGTTTGCGCCAATTGCCGCACCATTCGAACACGGGGACGGGAAGCGGACGGCCGTGGTAGCGGGCGGGGATGACGACAGCTTTCCGTTTACCTCTTGTGATGTCAAGCTGCCAAGCGCGGGACGGGGTGGCGGTTAAATAAATGAGGCTCGACTGTTCTTTCCGCGCTTGACTGACGGCGTATTGGAGCATCGGCTCAACAGAATATGGAAAGGCATCGACTTCATCCACGATCATAACGTCAAAGACGCGGTAAGCCCGCAGCAACTGGTGGGTGGTTGAGAGGACCAAGGAAGCGATCCGCCCGCGCTCTTCGCTTCCGCCGTGCCAAACAGCGAGCGGAACGCGCGGGAACGCTTGGCGAAAGCGGGGAGCAAGCTCGCGGACGACATCGGTCCGTGGCGTGGCGAGGCCAACGCGCCAGCCCTTCTCGAGCGCGGCGGCGATGGCGGGAAACAAAATCTCGGTTTTCCCTGCGCCGCATACGGCCCAAACGAGCAGTTCGCTTCGATCGAGCACGGCCTGTTTGACAGCCATAGCGGCATCCTCCTGAGCGGCGGACAGCGTCCCATCCCAAACAAGCGGCGCCTCGTGCCGCTCGGACGGAAGCGGCATCGTCACGTGCACAAGGCGGGTGCAGGAGCTGATGCGCCCCATCACGAGACACTTGCGGCAATACGCGCAATCCGATCCACAGCGGGCGCATGGAAACGATGCAAAAAGACGCGCGTCTTCATTCCCGCAGCGCATACAGCGCCAGTCGCGCGCTGTTTTGATGAGGCCGGGCTGTTCGTGAACCCAACCGGCTTGCACCGCGGCTTTGATTTCTTCATCAGAAAACGGCAGTTGTTCGCGTGGGAGGCGCTGGCCGTTCAACCATGAAACGAGGTGTGGAACACAAGATGGTTGTTGGATGCACAAGAAGCATCACTCCTTTTGAACGTATGAAAAGCACGTTCCCCAGCTGAGAGGCAAGAAGAGCAGATGACGCGGCAAAAACCCTCTCTCCCCAAGTTGAGAGGCTTGAAGCGCATAAAGGTACAGGAAGAGCGATCGACGGCGTTCTTTTTCGTAAAAAGTTAGAAAGATGGTGAAAAATGGGCGTCATGCGCAAAACAGCAACATTCCGCTAGAAAAGAAAGTGGAGATGAAAAGGCCTTTCCAAATGGAATAAGGATGTGGTTTGACCGTCTTTTTCACGACATATCGGCCTTCGAAAGAAATGGATGCGGCGAAACATGACGCCAGCGAAGATTCACAGGAGAGTCATGGAGCCGATCAATAACGTGTTTCGACAACATTCCCAGGGAAATAGCGACAAATTTTTCAGGAAAGGAAAACGGTTCGACAAGTTTGGCCAGCCCCACATCTCCGCCCGTTTCATAAAGTGGAGAGAGGAGAGGAAGACGATGCAGCTGACGAATTTGACATTCCCCACACCTAAAGGGAATAGGTTTTCTCGCTCTTATGTTTGTCACAGATGAATTCGTCAACTGCGGGCAGTTATGGAGAATACCGCCGAAGGAGAATGGCAAGCGCATTGAAGTTGGATGAGGAAATCGATAAAAACATTATATGAAATAGCATCCACTATGAATAGCATCAACATGGCCCAAAACTCATTCGGATCATTTCGTCCCATGAACGCCAAACGGGAAGACGGAAACATCTTGATCGACCATACAGCGGAAACGAGAATCCGCCGCCGTGCAAGGCGGAGCGCACCGTTCCGCCTTGCGCTTGGCTGTAGAGCCTCGAGACGGCGCTTTGCGGCCTCGGCTTAAGGCTGATACCACGTCAACCCGAGCGCGCCTTCGCCGACGTGCGTGGCGATGACGGGGCCAAAATAGCTGATCGAAAATTCGACGTGCGGATAGCGGGCGGACAGCTCATCGCGCCAGCGGTGCGCTTCATCGGGCTGGTTGGCGTGGATGATGGCGGCTTTGAGCGGCACACCCTTTTCCGCATCTTCTGC
>NZ_LDPD01000026.1:15325-28704 GCF_001026865.1 Geobacillus sp. ZGt-1
CGGTGGATCGCTTTTTTGCGCGTGCGGATTTTTTCAAACGGCACGATCACTTTGTTTTCAAAGCGAAGAAGCGGCTTGATTTGCAAGAGGCCGCCGATGAACGCCTGCGCCCCGGTCAGCCGTCCGCCCCGCTGCAGATGGGCCAAGTCATCGACCATAAAGTAGGCGCGCAGCGTTTGTTTCATTTCATCCAAGCGAGCGATGATATCCTCAGGAGACCTCCCCGCCTGCGCCATTTCCGCCGCTTCGATCGCATAAAACCCTTGTGCCATGCAGCTGATTTCCGAGTCGTATGCGTAAACACGCAATCCGTCCACCATCGTCCCTGCCGTGACCGCCCCTTGGTACGTGCCGCTGATGCCGCTTGAGAGGTGGATGCTGACGACCGCCTCGTATCCTTCCTCGCGAATGGCGGTGAACAAGTCAACAAACTCACCGACCGACGGTTGGGACGTCGTCGGCAACGTCGGATGCTGCTTGATTTTGGCAAAAAATTCATCGGCCGTCATATCAATCTCTTCGCGGTACGTCTCATTCCCGAAAATGACGCTGAGCGGAATCAGGCGAATGCCCAACCTCTCGCGCACCTCTTTCGGCAAGTAGGCCGTGCTGTCGGTGACAATTGCCGTTTTCACGAACGCCATTCCTTCCTGATTTCAAATTTTCTTCCATTATACCAAAAAGACAAACCGCCCACCACTACGAATCCAAATGGGGGATAGCGCACCGCAAGGACCTAAACAAAGCCGCTTGCCGCCAACTACAAAACAGCTTGTCCTCACCACGGACACACCAACAACGAAGCATCGCTGCCTCGATCCCCTCAACACCAGCCGCCAGACGCCCATCCAATCCGCTGACAATAGGCGGAAACTAAGGGGGCATTGCCATTAGCGCACTTCCACCCAGCCGTTTTTGATCGCAACCACAACGGCTTGCGTCCGGTCGTTGACGTTTAACTTTTGCAGGATGCTGCTGACATGGTTTTTCACCGTTTTTTCGCTAATGTAAAGCGCCTCGCCGATGGCGCGGTTGCTTTTGCCGTCAGCCAACAGCTGCAGCACTTCGCACTCGCGCCGCGTCAGCAAATGAAGCGGGCGGCGCACCTCCTGCTTAACCACTGCGCCGCCTTTTTCCGTCGTCAATCGGCGGTATTCGCGAATCAAGTTGTGCGTCACTTTCGGATGCAAGTACGAACCGCCTTCCGCGACGATTCTCACCGCCTCAATGAGTGTATCGGCGTCCATCTCCTTCAACAAATACCCGGTCGCTCCCGTCTGCAAGGCGCGCATGACATAGTTTTCATCGTCATGAATCGACAGCACGACGACTTTCGTATCAGGGTAAGCTTCAATCAGCTGTTTCGTCGCCTCAACGCCGTTGATGTCCGGCATGTTAATGTCCATCAGCACCAAATCGGGTCGGTATGTTTCGACGATTGAAAGCGCTTCGCTTCCGTCGCTTCCTTCCGCCACGACTTCAAAATCGCCCTCAAATTCCAAAATGCGCTTGATGCCCTCGCGAAACAGCTGGTGATCGTCGATAATCGCGATGCGTGTTTTCATCGTTTCCTTTCCTCCTTGTTCGTTTTGTCAGTCGAACGGTCGAGCGGAACGCGAATGAACACGGTCGTTCCGCTGCCAATCTTTGAGCGGATGTCGAGCGTGCCGCCGAGCAGCTCCACCCGCTCCCGCATTCCAATCAAGCCGAACGCATTTTCTTTTTTGACCGATGGATCAAATCCTTTGCCATCGTCTTTGACACTGACAAGCAGATGGTGGCACGTCACTTCCATTTTGACGTCGATATGGCGCGCTTCGGCATGCTTCAAGGCGTTTTGCACCGATTCTTGGACAAGCCGAAACACGGCCGCCTCCATCCGCGACGGCAGCCGAATTTCTTCGCCGATATGTACAAAGGAAATGTGGACTCCCTTGTTATATTCTTCGGTCGTTTGCAAGTATTTTTTTAGCGTCGGAACCAATCCTAAATCATCAAGCGCCATCGGCCGCAAATCGTAAATGATGCGGCGCACTTCGGACAAAGCCGAACGCACCATTTTGCGAAAATCACGAATCTCGGCGATTGCCGCCTCTGTCCCTCGCTCTTTGATCACCTTTTCGACCAAATCAGACCGAAGAAGGACGTGAGCGAGCAGCTGCGCCGGGCCGTCATGGATTTCCCGCGACAGCCGCCGCCGCTCTTCTTCCTGGGCTTCGATGATTTTCAGCCCAAATTCCTGCTTTTGCTTCGCTCCTTCAATAAGCTCGCCGACCTGGCGGAAATCGCTGTTTAAGTAGTGGAGCACGACCGTAATTTGTCCAACTAAATAATCGGCGCGTTCGATAATTTGCGCAAGGCTCGCCAATCTCCGCTCGAGCTCGTCGCGGCGCAGCCGCAGCTGTTTCTCCCGCTCGCGCACCATCGTCAGCTTCATATGCAACTCATGCGCCGCTTCATACGCCTCGCGAATATCTTGCTCCGAGTGGGTGGAAAAGTTTTGACTCACTTCCGACAGGCGGCGGCGCGCCTGACGCGCCTTCATTTCCAGCTGATCCGCTTCTTCGATCGCCTGCACGGTCAGCCGCTTCACCTCCTCGAGTTCGCGAAGCAAATGGTCGTGCTCTTGACGCGACTGCTCCCCGATGCGGAAAATTTCGTCTTTGCTGTGTTGAACGGTGTCGATCATTTTTTCGACAATCCGATCCAACTGCTTCACATCCCACTGTTTTGCCTCAGCCAATTTGCCAACCTCCAACAGCGCTGCCAAGCGGTGCGCATGGGCGCCAGCAAAATTTGTTTGAAGGAAAAAAGTTGTCGATTTATAATAATAAAAGCATGCCCTATCTATTGCTCTTTTATTTTCAGTTTACCATAATTAGAGTAGATCGCTAGCCATTCATGCAAAAAAATGAACAAAATTAAACCGTTTTCGCGTTTTTTGTATGTTGAGGTGTTTTGCTTTGTTGCAAACATATTACACGGTCAAAGGATACGGCGAACGCGAGATCGTGATCGAAAAATCACGGTTCATCTGCTATATCAATCGCGCTGAAACCGAGGAAGAGGCCGTCGCCTTTATTCAACAAATCAAGAAGAAGCATTGGGATGCCACCCACAACTGCTCCGCCTATTTGATCGGCGAGCATGACCAAATCCAAAAAGCGAACGATGACGGCGAGCCGAGCGGCACCGCAGGGGTGCCCATGCTTGAGGTGCTGAAGAAAAAAGGGGTGAAAGACACCGTCGCCGTTGTCACCCGCTACTTTGGCGGCATCAAGCTCGGCGCGGGCGGGTTGGTGCGCGCTTACAGCCGCGCCGTCTCCGAGGGGCTGAACGCCGCCGGCATCGTCGAGCGTCGGCTCATGCGCGTCATGCATGTTACGATCGACTACCCGTGGCTTGGGAAGGTGGAAAATGAGCTGCGCTCTTCCGTATATACTATTAAAAATATCCAATATGCCGACCGCGTCACGTTTGATGTTCTCGTTCCCGAGGACGGCCAGTCTTCGTTCGGCGAGTGGATGACCGAACTNACAAACGGAAGGGCGGACATTCAGGCGGGAGCGATGGAGTATGCCGAACGGTTGCTTCCGTCTTCCTAAAACGACACCGTAAAGGAAAGAAGGGTTAAACGATGAATCATACAAGAAAAACGGTGAAAAAGCGAAAGAAAAAAAAGCGGCTCCGCCGATTATTTTTGCTCGTGTTTCTTCTTTTGCTCGGGGGTGTCGGCGCCTTTGGCTACAATATTTACTCCGAGACGAAACAGGCGTCAAGCAAAATTTATCAAGCGCTTGATCCATCAAGCAAGCCTGCAAGAAATATTGAAATGCGCAAAGATCCGTTTACCGTGCTGTTGGTTGGAGTGGAAAACCAGTACCACGACGAGGAGGGGCGGTCTGATGTCGTCATGCTTTTGACCGTCAATCCGAAGACGAACAAAGTGTATTTGTTGAGCATTCCGCGCGACACGCGCGTTTACATCCCGAGCGAAGGGCGGAAAGACAAAATCACCCATTCTTACAGTCATGGCGGCATTCAATCGACAATTGCAGCCGTCAATGAGCTGATCGATGTACCGATTGACTATTACGTGACAACCGATTTTGACGGGTTCCAGAAAATTGTCGATTCCTTAGGCGGCGTCACGGTGGATGTTCCGTTCACATTCAAAGCCCAACTGACCGGCTCCCTCAAATGGCATACGTTCCATAAAGGCAAACAAGAGTTGAACGGCAATGAAGCGCTCGCCTATGTGCGCATGAGAAAATCGGACCCCCGCGGCGACTTTGGCCGAAACGAGCGGCAAAAACAAGTCATTCGCGCCATTATTGACAAAAGCACGTCCATCACCTCGCTGCCGAAGCTGGATGACATCATCGCCGATTTAGGGGATCACGTGCGGACGAACATCCCTCCGTCCGATTTGTTGTCGTTCATCTATGTCTATCAAAAAATGAAAAACGCGGATGTAGAAAATTTGCATTTGAAAGGATACGACGAAACGATCAACGGCGTGTACTACTACATCCCCGACGAGCAATCGGTCAGCTCAATCAATGAAACGCTGCGGCAAGCGCTCGAGACGTCCAACGCCTCCCTCACGCGCAGCGATTCACCATCCACACAAAGCCAAAATTAACGATCACAAAGAAGGTGCTCCCAAAAGCAATGGGGCGCCTTTTTCCATTTACAGCGTATATCATGCCGCAATGATGATGAAAGAACACAACTTTTCATGTCCTCTGCTTTTTTTCTCTCTTTTTCAACAAAACTTTTCATTTTTTCTCATAATAGGACTGAATTCGGGTTGGATAAAACGGCAAAATTCGCTATGATAGTATAGAAAACGCAAACTTGAGAAAAAAGGGGGGGATCGAATCCTTGAAAAAAACGCTTCTTTCCGTCTTGTTGGCGACTTGCCCGCTGTGGCCGTCGGCCGCCTTGGCCGCCGATGGAAGTCCGTCCTCATCCTCACCGACACTCATGGTCGCTGAGCATAACGCTTTGCTGAGGAGAGGAGCGACGGATTCCTATCAAATCGTCGAATCCATTTCCGCTGGCCAACAAGTAAAGGTCATCGACAAGTTCCAAAACGCTGCTGGCGAAACGTGGTATCGCATCGAATATAAGGGCATCACGGGCTGGGCGCGGGCAGACGACTTTTCTGAAGCGCATGTCTCTTCCGCCTTCCCTAACGTGATGTTCGCCAAGCAAGACTCGTTGCTGAGAAGAGGGGCAACCGATTCATATCGGTCCGTTGGTTCGATTCCCGCTGGCCAACAAGTGAAAGTCATAGACGAGTTTCAAAATGCCTATGGTGAAACGTGGTACCGCATCGAGTACGGAGGCGTCACCGGCTGGACGCGTGCGGACAGCTTTTCCAACCAACCGCCTTCCATGCTCGTCGGAAAGCGTGCGGTGATCGCCGCCAACGACATCGCGATGCGCAAGGGGGCATCCCCTTACTATCCGGTCGTCAAAACACTGTCTAACGGCGATGTCGTCTCCATCATTGCCGAGTTCACCAATTCGCTCGGGGAACAGTATGTGCGTGTGGAGTGGGCGGGAGTCAAAGGATGGGTGAAAACGGAACAGATCTACATACCCAAACAGCTTCCGACACTTTTGCCGACATTCATGAACGTTGTGCAGTCCTCCCCGGTTCGCCGCGGGGCGAGCGTCCATTACCGCGCCGTCGCCACAGTGTCACGCGGTCAATCTGTCAAAGTGATCGATTTGTTCGTCACAAATGGTCAGGAACTTTGGTGCCGCGTTGATCTCGGACATGTCCGGGGATGGGTGTCGGAAAAAGTGTTGACGATGTCATCAACCATGTCGGTTCCAAGCGGTGTCTCGGATACGTCCAGCGTCTCAGGCCAGCCGCTGACGGTCAGCGTTTCGGTCGCCAATGTGCGGCAAGCTCCATCTTTAAAAGCAAAAGTCGTCACCCAACTGAAAAAAGGAACCAAACTGAACAGCCTGTCAAGCGCCAAAGATGCGTCGGGAGCGCTTTGGTACAAAGTGTCCCTCAATGGAAAAACGCTCGGCTGGGTGCACGAGACGGTCGTAACCAAATCCTACCTTTCCCCACCAGCCAGCCAGGGGATGCAAAAGCAGGTGACAACCGCTAATGCGGCGCTGTTTGCCGAACCTTCGTTGAGCGCCGCCGTCATCGAGCGGATTGCGAAAAACCGAACGGTCACGGTTTTGAAGACGACAGAAGCATCTCCGTTCGACTGGGTGCAAGTCACCTCTGCATCGGGGAAAACGGGATGGATGCCGGTGTTTGAAGTAAAAGCCCCATCCTACGTATACGTCAAACAGGCGGGCACTCCGCTGCGCCGAGGTGCCTCTTCGAACTATCAATCGTTGAAGGCGTTGGCAGCGAATGAGCGGCTTGCTGTCCTTTACGAATATCATGGATGGCTGAATGTCGAAACATCCAATGGCGTCCGCGGATGGGTGGAGGAATCAAGCACCTCTACCGTCGCCTTAAATAGTCTCGTTGAACCGACGTTTTCGACCATCAACGAAGATGCCTATTTGACGTGGAAAAAAACTTCTAATTTCCGCGTCTCCTATTCGTTGTTGCCGGGCAATCGTCTGAAAATCACCGGCTCGTTTTCCTACGCTGAAGTCCCGTCGACCGACATTCCAGGCATACAAACGGTGGAGTGGAACGGCAGCAGCCTGCTCATCACCTTTGAACCGGGGTACACGTTCACCCTGCGCCATTACAGCGACCGATTGGCGCTGAAAATTCTCGAGACCGGACTCAAGGGCAAAAAAATCATCATTGACGCAGGGCATGGGGCGCACGACACCGGGGCGATCGGCCCTGGCGGCACGCGGGAAAAAGATATTACTCTCGACACCGCCTTATTGCTAAAAGAAGAATTGGAGCGGGCCGGAGCGATCGTGAAATTGACGCGAAGCACCGACATCTTTTTGGAGCTGTCTGAACGGACATGGATCGCCAACAGTTCCGACTACGACGCCTTTATCAGCATTCACGCCGACTCGTACTCGCGGACATCTCGCGGAACGACAACGTACTACAACGTATCGAGCAACTTCAATGGGCCAAAAAGCGAGCAGTTGGCCGCCATCGTGCAAAAACATCTTGTCCAACAGCTCGGAACATATGACCGCGGCCATAAAACGCAAGACTTTTACGTCAACCGGAAAAACGAGCTGCCGAGCATTCTCGTTGAGCTCGCCTTCATCTCCAATCCAAATGAAGAGGCGCTGCTCAAAACGAAAGCGTTCCGCCAAAAAGCGGCCGTCGGCATTCGCGAAGGACTGGAAGAGTATTTCAGCCAATTCTAGTTTGTTCGCGTTCGGAGAATAATAGCATGAGAAGGCCGGTAATGCAACGGATTGCAAAGCTTTACGACGGAGTTCGTCAAACTGAGAAACATGGCAGCATCGCGTTTTCATTCCTTGCGATTCCTCATGAACCGAGCGAATCCGTTGTTTTTCACCGGCCTTTTAGGAAAGCTATTATTCTCCTTTCTTTCCATATCCAAAAACGGGGGAGATGAACATGATGAAACGAAAAGCCAAATGGGCCGTTGCTGCCAGCCTGGCGGTCGGAATGACGGCAGGCGCCCTCTTGTTTACGCCATCGGCGATGAAAGCATCGGAAGAAGTCGTGTTAGCGAGCGTCGACTGGGTGACTTCCCAGCTCAACCCGATGAAAAACGACATTGCCAACCTGAAAGCACAACTGGCCGCCCAGCAACAACAAATTCAACAACTTCAACAACAACTTGCCAGCAAACCCGCTTCGCCTTCTTTGCCTTCTGTCGTCTATGTAGTGAAAAACAATGCGGCCGTCCGCAGCGGAGCGTCAACGAGCTACCGCGTCATCACTTATAAACAGGCAGGGGCTTCACTGCAAGTGGTCGGGGCGCACCTTACTTCCCAAGGATTGTGGTACAACATCATCCTCTCCTCATCGTTGAAAGGTTGGATTTATTCCGGCGATGTCTCGACATCCGCCGTCAGCAGCGACAGCACCAAGCACGTCATCGCCACGGCCGCGGTCAATATTCGAAAAGGAGCGACGACTTCTTATCCGATTATTGCGACCGTTCCAAAAGGGACAGAGATGGTCTATATTCAGCCGTTTACCAACAGCAAAGGGGAGAAATGGTACAACGTGCAACTGTCTGATGGGCGTCGGGGTTGGATGGCCGCTGAATTTGGTGAGGTGAAGTAGACGGTGAAAAAATTGGCGTGGTTGGCCGTCGGCCTGTTTTTGCTCATCGTCTCTCCTTCCGCGTCGAACGCCGCTGGGGTGAAAACGTACAACAATCCCGTGCAAGTCCTTTTATATAAAGGGACATCGGTGACAGTCGCCGTCGAAGGAAACTATCAAATCGTCAATAAAGAGACGTTGACGATCACCCCGCTGCCAAGCGGGACAAATCTGACATTTCAGTCTTCCTCTTCGACCGTGTTTGTCACGTACAATGGAAAGACGGATTTTTCAAGCACCGGATTTACCATTCAAGAAACGATCGGCGCTGCGCCGTTGTCGCTTGTGAAAGTGAATCAAACCCGTTATCGCGGCAGCGTCGACATTCGCCGGCAAAGCAACGTCTTGTATGCTGTCAATATTTTAGATATGGAAGATTATTTAAAAGGAGTCGTGCCGAGCGAGATGCCCGCCTCTTGGCCGCTCGAAGCGCTGAAGGCGCAAGCCATTGCGGCCCGAAACTATGCCTATAAACATAAAACAAGTTTGACGACCAATCCAAACACACAGACGTATAAAGGATATGATGGAGAATCTCCACGATCGAACGCGGCAGTGGATGCAACAAGAGGATTGTATCTGAAATATAATGGCAGTATCATTGAAACGTATTACCACTCGACAAGCGGCGGCAGAACCGCCAATGTAAGCGACGTCTGGAACTCGTCGCAAACCGCCTACCCATATTTGGCGAGCGTCGATGACCCGTATGAATCATCGCCGTACAGCCGATGGTCATTCATCTTCTCCCCAGCTGTGCTGCTGCGTTCGTTCGGGTTCACCGATCCATCGGTTGTTTTATACGACGTCTCGATCGCCAAAACCGGCGCGAACGGAGAAGTGGGTGCCGTCACGATTGAAACCTCGGCAGGTGAAAAAACGGTGAAAGGCAATGAAACGACCATCCGCAAACTGTTCCCGCTAGACGGCAATCAATTTTACGGCATCTTGCCGTCCAACTGGTTTGACATTCAAGTGCAAAAAAGCGGTCCATCCGTGTCGATTCAAACGGCCAGCGGCAACATCGCCGCCTCTTCCTTGTCATCTTACTCCGTCCAAACAGGGAACGGAACGGTTTCGCTCGCCGGCGTCGAAGGAATCAAGGTGCAAACAACGGATGGCATCGTGCCGCTTTCCGCCTCGCCGTCAGGGGTTAGCTCGATCACTGTCACTGGAAAAGGATGGGGGCACCGGATCGGCATGAGCCAATACGGAGCAAAAGCATTTGCCGAGCGTGGATGGACGGCGGAGCAAATTTTAGAGCATTACTTCCGCGGGGCGGAAGTCTCGTTCGAGTGAAAGCATGACGATTGTGAAGGAAAACATCACTCGCATTCCAACACTCCCGACGCGGTCGGAAAATATCTTTCCAAATGGAAACATAGCCGCTTTTCACATAAAGGAAAGGGCATCCTGCTTATGAGCGGGACACCCTTTTCTTTTTTATTGTTCCGTCGGCCAAACGGATTCGCGTTTTGTTTCATCGCCAAGGGCGTGAAGCAAATCGTCGACAATGCGAATCCATGAGTATTGCTCCACCGCCAACTTGCGCCCATTTTCCGCCATCTTTTCGTATTCCTCGCTCGGAAGGCAAAGCAACTCGAGAACCGCTGCAGCGATCTGCTCAGGATTTTCTGGAGGAGCGATTTTCCCGCAATGATATGTTTCTAAAATCTCGGCGCTCTCCCCTTCGCCGCAATACAGCACCGGGGTTCCGGTGGCGATCGCCGGGAAAATTTTCGACGGCCTTGCCCCTTTAAACAAATCGATGTTGCGCAGCGAAACGATGCTGTAATCGGTGATGGAGAAAATCTCCGGCATCTTCTCAACCGGAACGGATCCGTAAAACGTCACATTGTCAAGGCCGAGCTCTTCTTTTAACGCCATCAGCTTTTCTCGCTCTTGGCCGTCGCCGACAAACAGGAAATGCGCCCGTTCATCTTTTGCTTTGACGATGGCCGCCGCCCGCAGCACCGAATCGAGCCCTTGGGCGTATCCCATCGTTCCGGCGTACGTAAACACCACTTTTCCTTCGAGCCCTAATTCCGCAAGCAGCTTCTTGTTTTTCGGCAGCGGGCGAAACACATCCGTGTTGACGCCGTTCGGCAATAAAAAGACATCCTCGGGCGCCTTCCCTTGCTCAATCATATAATCGCGAATGCCTTCCGTCGCGGCGGCGATTTTCCACGCCTTCCGGTATAAAAACAGCTCGAGCCATCTCGCCATTCGGATGAACAGCCGATTTTTCAAAATGCCGAGCTCAACGGCCGATTCCGGCCAAATGTCGGCGACGTTGAAAACAAACTTCGCCCGTTTCAACTTCGCGCCCACGTACCCGGTGATCCCTAAAAACAACGGCGGGGAATTGCAAATGATCACATCCGTCGGCTTCGCTTTCACAAGCAGCGAATAAAACGAGCTGAACGTAAACGAAAAATACGAAGCGAGCCGTTTCCAAAAGCTCCCCTTTGGCGACGGATAAATCCATGTCCGATGAACGGGAATGCCGTCCCATTGTTCGAACAAATAAAACAGGCCGCGGTATGGCTTGGGGATGACGCCGTGCGGGTGATGCGGGAACGCCGTGAGCACTTCCACTTGATGCCCCCGTTTGATCAGCTCCTTGCTCACCTCATACACACGAATTTGCGGTGCGCCTGTTTCCGGCGGGAAGTGTTGGCATAGGTAAATGATCCTCATGGCCCGCTCCACACCACTTTCCCAAAAAATCGCAAACGAACGTTCCATTTCGAGCGCCAAGAGGCGAGCGCAAACGAGGCGTGGAAAAGGGGAAACGCCCCCCTGGCATCGTCCCGCTGTCCTTGGATGTATAATCGTTGCCGCGAACCGACGGTCATCATGAGCTTGCCAACGGAAAGCCGCCGGCTTCGCGACTTAGCCTCCGCTTTCGGCAACAAACGAGCACCAACCGCGGCGGCTGATATGACGGCTTTGTTCCTCATCGACTCCCTCCACCGCCTTTCAACGTTTGCTCATACAATCGGATCATGCGCATCGCATTTTCCGTCCAATCGTAATGTTCATGGACATGGTTGACGCCGTTTTCCCCCATTCGTTGCCGCAGCCTCTCATCAAGCAGCAGCCGTTCGAACGCCTCCGCCAGCTTTTCCGGACTGTTTTTCGGCACGATCAACCCCGTTGTTCCCTCACGGACGACTTCCGGCAGCCCGCCGACGTTGGAGACGACAACGGGAACGCCGCACGCCATCGCCTCGACGGCGGCAACGCCAAAACTTTCGCTGTCTTCAGTCGAAGGCACGGCGAAAATATCCATTTGATTGATATACAGCGGCACTTGTTCGTTCGGAACTTTGCCGGCAAACGTCGTCACGGATTGGATGCCGAGGCGGGCGCACAGCTCCTCGTATTCACTCCGCTGCGGCCCGTCGCCGACGATCAACAGCTCCGTTTGCGGATGCCGCTCGTGCACAATGGCAAACGCCCGAATCAAATCGGCGATCCCGTACTTGTCGGAAAGAGCTTTCACCGTGCCGATCGTCACGGTCCGTTTCGGCTGTTTCGGCAACGGTTTGAAGCGGGCGACATCAACACCAAACGGCGTCACTTCGATCGGTTTGTCCGTATACTTTCCGGTTTCTTTCGCCATCACACGGCTTGTCGAACAAATGACATCCGCACGCTGGAATGTATATTCAAGCATCCGTCGGTTCCAACGATTGGCATTCGGAAACTGATACACGTCGCGCCCCCAGACGGAGACGTAAAACGGATGATACCCCGCAAGCGCCCCGATCAACCCGTAGCTGGAGGCATAATGGGCGTGCAAAATATCTGGTCGAAACGAAGCGAGCAGCCGCTTTAATGAAAAGACAGTGGAAAAATACGACAACTTCCCCGGCAGCCATTTCGGCAGCACGACTGTCTCGACTTCTTTCGCTTGCTCCGGCCCGTAATGGTCTTTAAACGTCACGACTTTCACATCAATGCCTTGCGTTTGGTAAAAGCGGGCCCACTTATGCGTATGGATCGATTTGCTTGGAGCCAATAAGGCGACTTTCATCGGAGGCCCCCCACCAACGTTTCTTTCACCTTTTCCACTCTCGCTTCCCACGAATGTTTCGCCATAAACGTCTGCTCAATGCGCAAGCGGCACTCCTCGAGCATGTCCGCCATCTTGGCGATCGCTTCTGCCATCGACGACGGGTTGTCGTCGCAAATGACGCCGTACCCATCCGCTTCAATCAACCGCTTTTGCGCTGAGCAAGCGGTGGCGACAATCGGCAGGCCGCTCGACAGATAGTCAACCAGCTTGACGGGAACGGAAAAATCATTGTACTCGCTCCGCCGCCGCGGGATGAAGGCGAAATCCATCTCCGCATACAAACGGTCGAGCGCTTCGCCGCTGACGTGCTCGACGCGCACTTGCAAGGCGGCAAGCTCTTCTTTCACCGCAAGCGGCTGCCGCTCGTACTCGTCTTTTCGGCAGACGACGGTGAGCGAAACAAGCGGCTTGCGGCGGTTTGCCAAGCGAATCGCCTCGAGCAGGAGCAAAAGCCCATAGTCGGCATTGTTGATGCCGCCAACATAAATGGCATTCAGCGGCTGTTTCGCCGTCCCGAACCGCTGAAACGGCTTTTGCTTCCCACCCGGCGGCAAATCGACCATCGGGCGGCGGATCGCGACATATGTTCCCATTTCGAGGCTCGGCAAAAAGATGACATCGCAGTACCGCTCGTAAAACCGTTCTTCCCAACGGTACATCATTTGCATGGCCGCTTTTTTCCAACCGCGGAGCGGATACAAATCAGGAAACTTCCAATAGACGTCGCGGTAAAAGACGCCGATCGGAACGTTGCGGGCTTTCAAGTAGCGGAGAACGTCCCGGTCGACGAACGGACGTTGCGGCCGGTGTCCTGGGTCAGTGAGCCAAAGCGGAATCGTCTGGTTTTCCATATAGCAAAACCAGACATCATCGAGCTTGCCTTGGCTGCGGAGCTCTTGAAATTGCTTCTCCCGCTCGGCTGACGTGCCGGCGATCAGAAGAACGTCCACTCCCTCTTTCGCTCCCCAGCGCAAAAACGCCTGATGCATTTCATACGGCCGCAGCTTTGACCCGCTGTTTCGTTCC
>NZ_LDPD01000026.1:28721-44804 GCF_001026865.1 Geobacillus sp. ZGt-1
GTAATAAATCAATACGGTTTTCATCATTCATCCCTCATCAGTGATTCGCCTTTTCGTTGCAAACCATGCCCGTAAATCCCCCTGCACCCGCAGCCATAACGCCATTCCGCCAAACAACGCCACGAGCAGCACCCAGGTCGGATTGAACAAAAAATCGGTGAACCCACCGACGAGCGTGCGGGGGATGTTAATGGAAAAATAAACGAACAAACTTAAAAACAAAGGATTTTTTGGCAGCCGTAGAAACCCAATGTACAACAGCTGCGTCACGACAGCGACATACAGCGTGCCGATGACGATTCCAACGTAGCCAAAGTTCGCATACGCCTCAGCGACAAAGAGCGTATTGAGCACCCCTCCCGTTCCATCCTCGATCCGCTCCGGGAACACGTGCGCCATCACGAGGCGGGCGGAGCGGACGTTCTCGACGTCAAACAACCCTGTTAAAATCGAGGGCAAGCTTTTTCCATAAAGAAATGGCAGCGCTTCGCCGAACAAATTCAAATGAAGAAACGTCGGCGCGATTTGCGCCAAAATCATGCGGCCGATCGGGCCCTTGTTGTAAGACAAAAAGGTCGTGGCATCTTGCACCCCTTGAATGACGATGTACATGCCGACGAGCACCGCCGCCCCCACTCCCCCATACAGCGCCAGTTTCACCGCCGACAGCCTTGTTTTTCCAATGTAAATGCGAATGAGGAAAAACATCATCACATAAAAGAAAATCGGCGATTTGGCCAAATCATACACATTGACGAACACCGCCCCGACAAACAGACAGATAAACAGCTGCTTCCACCGCCACTCGTGCGTCAGCTCGGCAAACAAATAAGCGATAAACGACAAAAGCGGCGTGAGCGTAATGGCAAAAATATTGCGAACGAGCACGTTTCCGGCAAAATGGCGCGACGCCTCAATGCGCAACGCAGCCAAGCTCTCATCCGTCCCTGTCAAGAGCGCAAACACCGGAATCGTCGGCGTTTTCCAAATCATATACGCAATGGCGGCAAAACTGAGCAGCGACAGCGCCAAAAACGCATAAAACACTTGGCTGCCCGTCGCTCCGGCCAACGGGGAAAGCGGCTTTTGCAAATAGGCGCGAAACTCCTGCCTGGCTTCAAATCCGCACAGCCTTGAAACGACCACCATCGACAGCGGGAACACGATCATAACGAAGCTGACGACGAAAAACCCGATCTGCCGGTATTCCTCGGGCCGAAACAACTTGCGAATCATGTAGTAATCATCCATTCCCAATGCGATCAGCAGCGCGCCGATGAAGCTCGACAGAAGGAACGAGTAATAGTACACAATCGACACGAGATTCGGCGCCGTCCATGAAAGCGTCCCCGCTGCATAGCGAAACATCAAGGTGGAGGCGACAAGAACAATCAACCAGATCAACACGTCCAACATGCCGACGCACCCTTATCGCTGTCCGATCGCCGCCACGATTTTCTCCGCCGCATGCCCATCGCCAAAGACGTCCGCATAAACAGGGGCGACTTCCTTGTGGACCGCCGCGACGATCTTCTCGCGGTCCGTGCCGGTTAAGATGTTCGCCCCGCCTTTGAGCGTTTCCACCCATTCGGTTTGTTCGCGCACCGTCACGCAAGGCACGCGCAAGAAATACGCCTCCTTTTGCACGCCGCCTGAATCGGTGATGATTTTTTTCGCGCCGCTCTCTAGCCGAAGCATGTCCAAATAACCGACCGGATCGATCAGCCGAAGCCCTGGAATCGCCGAAGCGTCCAAGCCGTACTCTTCAAGCTTATGCCGCGTCCGCGGATGAATCGGCCACACTTTCGTCCCGTCGATGTCCGCAAAAGCAGCCAAAATGGCTTTCAATTTGTCGGGGTCATCGGTATTTTCCGCTCGGTGAATGGTAATCAAGTAGTAGGATTGTTCCGCCAGCGACAAATCAGCCAAAATCGTCGATTGGCGCTGTGCGAGCTCCTTGTTGTACAAAATGGCGTCATACATGACGTCGCCGACATTCCAGACGTTTCGCGTAATATTTTCTTTTCGTAAATTTTCCACGGCCGTCTCCGTTGGACAAAATAAGAGCTCGGAGACATGATCGGTCATGATGCGGTTGATTTCTTCCGGCATCTGCTTGTTGAAGCTGCGCAGCCCGGCTTCGACGTGGATGACCGGAATGTGCAACTTCGAAGCGACCAACGCGCCGGCGAGCGTCGAGTTCGTATCGCCATAGACGAGCACATAATCCGGTTTTTCTTGCATGACAATTTCTTCAATTTTCATCAGCATTTCGCCCGTTTGCTTTCCATGGCTGCCTGAACCCACCCCAAGATAGTAGTCAGGCGTCGGAATATTCAACTCCTCAAAAAAAATGGCCGACATATTCGGGTCATAGTGTTGCCCGGTATGGATCAGCACTTCGGTATATTGTTTTCGCAAGACGCGCGAGACGGGGGCAGCCTTGATAAACTGCGGTCTGGCGCCTAACACGGTGGCGATTTTCATCCGAAACACCTCCTAGATCAGATGAGCGGTTATCAAGTATTTTGCGCATTTTCATCCTCGATCGTGCGCACCGGACGGCGCAAATCACGATCAACCCGGCTGGCAAAGAGCGTGGCGGCAAACAAGCCCCAACCAGCGAGCACCCAGCCGTCAGCAAGCGGCGCCTGCTGAACGTAGACGATGACGATGAGGGCGAGCAATGTGCCGACCAAAACCAAAGCCATCTTTTTCCATGACACTGGCACAGGATACACTTGCTGGCTTTTGCGAAAAATGAAAGCCACAGCGACAATATACGTAATGAGGCTGGCCGCGACCGCCCCCCAGCTGAGCCAAAGCGGCACCAAAACGGCGTTCAACGCAAGATGAAGAAGCGCCGCTAGCGTGAACACCCGTGAAATATAGCCGGTTTCCTTTGTCAAAAACAAGCCGGTGGAAACAATCAGATAATAAAAGTTCAAAAACGTGACGGCCGATAAAAACGGGATATAGGACGCTGCATCGCGATATTCCGGTTTGAAAAAGGTTTCCACAAGCCACGGGCTCGCCGTGGCGATCAAAAGCAGCCCAAACGCTCCAATGAGCAAAAGCGCCATATACACTTTCGCAAACAGCGCACGGCTTTCCGGCCGGTCTTTCATCGACATCGAATACGGACGCCACGCCATCTGCACGCCGCTCGTGATGAGCGTGATCACGGTCGCGAGACGCAAGGCAACCCCAAACACCCCGACTTCCTCCAACGACGCAAACCGTTGGATGAAAAACGTGCTGACGTTGGCGATCACCCAAAAGGCGAGCGAAGTCGGCACGAGCGGGGCGGCGTAGGCAAGCAGCTCCTTTAACACGTCAAAGCGCACGCGCCACACCATATACTTTACGGTCAAATGCAGCATCAACAAAAACACGAGCGCGCTGCTCACGAGCCGGCCGATGAGCAGCCCTTCCGGCGTCGCCGCGAACCACCGGAGCGCCGCATACGACAGCACAGAGACAAGCAGCATTTTCACGAGCGTCCAAATCACGACTTTTTTCGTCTGAAATTCAAACCGCAGCACCGTCGTCGCCATGACGAAAATCGTATCGAGCAGCAACGTCGCGATACTGATGTACAGCAAATCGACATAGCGAGGTTCTTGAAACAGCGCGCCTGCGATCCACGGACCGGCCAAAACGACAGCCAAAAATAAGATGGCGACGACAAACAGCCGGAAGTACATGACGTTGCGCACATACAAAAGGCGCTTCTCTTTGTCGTCCGTGTCGTAATAGTAAAAAGAGAGCGCCGAATCCGTACCGAAAATGACGAGAAATGTCAGCATCGACGTCCATTGGTCGATCAAGTAGACCGCCCCGTACTGCGCCTTTGACAAATAGCTTGTATAAATCGGCAGCATCAAAAAGGCAATCAGCTTCGTGCCGACGTTCATAAACGCGTAAAGGAGCGAATCCGCTCCTAAACGCTTGAATGCCGAGAACAATTTATAACAACTCCCGCTCGTCGACCATTTTGCTGAAGCGCGCCGGGAATCCTTTCACGACCGTCCTCGGTTCCGTATCTTTTGTGACGAGCGCCCCAGCGGCGACAAACGTCTCTTCCGCCACCGTCACGCCCGGCAGCAAAATCGCTCCGCCTCCGACGCGCGCCCCGCGCTTGACGGTCGCCCCTTTGATTTTGGCGAACCGTTCTTCCGTCCGCCCCATGTAGTTGTCATTGGTCGTCGTGACGCACGGGGCGATGAACACATGGTCTTCGAGCGTCGTGTAGGCCGTGATGTAGGAGTTTGACTGGATTTTCGTCCGATCGCCGATTTGGACGTGGTTTTCGACGCACACCCCGCGCCCGACGATCACATATTGGCCGATGTGCACGTTTTCGCGCACGCTCGCCAAATCAGCGATCAATGTGTAGGCGCCGATCGTCGCGCCTCGATAGATGACGGCGTTGGCGCCGATCGTGCAATGGTCGCCGATGACAAGCGGCGGCAGCTCGCCCGACAGCTTGACGGTGCTCGTTTTCGCCGGCTTCGGCGGTTTGCCGAGCACCGCTCCGTCGGCGATCGTCACGCCGTCGCCGATGACGGTTCCTTCGTGAATCGTGACGCGATGTCCGATTTTAACGTCGTTTCCGATTTTTACATTCGCCTCGATGACAGTGAAATGGCCCATTTCGACACGTTCACCGCAAACAACAGAGGGATCGACAACGTTCATGGTTTCGTCTCCTTCGCTTACAATTTGACGTATTTTGCCGGTTTCGACACATCTTTCATAGCATTGCGTGTGTCAAACACGACCCGGCTGTGACGAGCGACCATTTCATAGTCGATGTTGGAATGATCCGTCGTAATCAAGACAAGATCTGACTGTGCAAGCAGTTCCGGCGTCAGCTCGACCGTCTCAATCACCCGGTTGCACGCCCGGAACGACGGAACATACGGGTCGACGACCGCAAATTCCGCTCCGTATTGCTCGAGCAGCTCGACGATTTTCAACACTGGCGATTCGCGCACATCATCAATGTCTTTTTTGTAGGCGACGCCGAGCACCGTCACTTTCGAACCGCGCAGCGCCTTCCCTTCTTCGTTCAAAATGAGCATCGCGCGGTTGACGACATATTCCGGCATTGCGTTGTTGATTTCTCCGGCCAGCTCGATCAAGCGCGTATGGTAGTTGTATTCGCGCGCCTTCCATGTCAAATAAAACGGGTCGATTGGAATGCAATGGCCGCCAAGCCCCGGCCCCGGATAAAACGCCATAAATCCGTACGGCTTCGTTTTCGCTGCATCGATGACTTCCCAGACATCAATGCCCATCCGTTCGCACAAAATGGCCATTTCGTTCGCTAACGCAATGTTGATATGGCGAAACGTGTTTTCAAAAATTTTCTCCATTTCCGCCACCGCCGGACTCGACACTTCGTGCACATCGCCTTCAAGCACGGCTCGATACATGGCCGCTGCCACTTTCGTGCACGTCTTTGTCACGCCGCCGACGACTTTCGGCGTATTTTTCGTCTTAAACTGCTTGTTGCCCGGGTCAACCCGCTCCGGCGAATAGGCAACGAACACCGTTTCCCCGACGACGAGCCCCTTTTTCTCCAGCGCCGGTTTCACGATTTCTTCCGTCGTGCCTGGATAGGTGGTCGATTCCAAAACGACAAGCATCCCTTCATGGGCGTATTTGGCGACTTCGTTTGCCGAGTTTTCAACGTAGGACGTATCCGGCTGGTGATGCGCATCGAGCGGGGTCGGCACCGCGATCGCCACGGCATCGACTTCCGCGATCCGGGCGTAATCGGTCGTCGCCACAAGCCGCCCTTGTTTGACCATCTCATGCAAATCTTCATCGACGACATCGCCGATGTAGTTGATCCCATTGTTCACTTGATCGACGCGGCTTTGTTGGATGTCAAAGCCAATGACATGAAACCCTGCTTTTGCTTTTTCGACTGCCAGCGGCAGCCCGACGTAGCCAAGCCCGACCACGCCGATGACCGCGTCGCGTTTCTCAAACTTTTGCAACAGCCGTTCCGCGTAGTTCATTCCTCTCATTCCTTTCTACTCAGATAGTTGCACTCTTGTCCCCGTTTCCGCCGAACGCAAAATCGCTTCGATCAGCCGAACAGGAGCCAATCCGTCCCAACCAGTGACGATCGGCTCGCGGTTTTCGCGAATCGCTTGCACCATATCTTCAATGATCCATTGGTGCCCCGGCTTGCCAAACGGGTCGGCGTTGATCTCATCGATGAGCTTTGCCCGTTCTTCCTCGCTGACGCCTTCCGCTTCCCACGTTTCGATAAAGTTGGCCGTCCGGCCGCCGATTTTCACTGATGCCGTTTCGCCGAAAATGGCGATCGATTCCTCCAAGTTTTGCGGATAAATCGTCGTCGCTGCCTCAATGACGCCAAGCGCCCCGCTTTCAAACTCGACGACCGCCGCCGCGACATCTTCCGTCTCAATCTTGCGCAGACGGGTCGCCGCCATCGCTTGCACCGCCTTGACCGGCCCCATCAGCCAAAGCAGCAAATCCAAATTGTGAATGGCTTGATTCATCAGGACGCCGCCGTCAAACTCTTTCGTCCCCCGCCACGCCGCCTGGTCATAATAGGCTTGATTTCGATTCCAGCGCACCGTGGCGTTCGCATGGCTCAGTTTTCCGAACATCCCGCGCTCCATCGCCTCTTTCAGCTTCCGAATAGCCGGACGAAAGCGGTTCGGATGAACGACCGCGAGCTTCACGTCGTATTCTTTCACCGCGCGGATCATCTCTTCGGCGTCGCTCACACGGAGCGCCATCGGCTTTTCCACAATGATATGACGGCGATAGCGGGCCGCCAGCTTGGCCAGCCGCGCGTGCAATCCAGACGGAACACAAATGTTGACGACATCGATCTGTTCGTTCTCCTTCAACATCGTCTCCATATCAGTGTAAACAGGAACGTCCGACACGTCGCGCAAACGTTCCGGATTCGTGTCGCACACTGCCGCCAGCTCGGCGCCGTCCGCCTTTTCAATGGCATCGATATGTTTTTTGGCGATATGCCCCATGCCGACAATGGCAAAACGGATCATGAAGAATAGTACCTCCTCGCGTCCAATATATACTTCCAAAGCACGAGCCAAACGACCGTCAAAAACAGGCCGAGGACAAGGCCGACGGCCATCAGCTGCCCCGTATACGTTTTCGATTTCGCCACCGTTTCCGACAACACGGCCGGTTTTTCGTAAAAGACAAGATTGCCGCGGATGCGATTGACGCGCTCCATCACTTCGGTCAAGTTGTTTTCCGACTCGACCAACAAGTCGCTGATGTCATTGAGCTGTTCTGGATTCAAGCGGCCCGACTGTATTTGTTCGCTATAATAATCGACTTTTTGCTGCAATGCGCGCTCCCGTTCTTCCAGCGCATGCAAGTATTTCGTGGTGACATCAATCCGCTCTTGCGAATGGCGCTTGAGCTCCTGACTGTATTCCGACACAACAAGCTTCAATTCTCGACTCACGTCTTGTTCATCGTCGCCTTTGACAGTGATTTGCACGTACTGTTCCTCAGGAACGACGACATCCAAGTTTTTCACCTCAGGAAACTTCGCTTCTATATTTTTCGGATCCGTCAACTCTTTTACGTCAATCGATCCGGTAAACACGACAGCTTTCCCCGTATACTTCTCCCCCTGCAGCAAAAACCGCCCTGCGATGACGGTCAAAACGATCGTTGCAAGCGGAACGAGAAGAAACCACCATTTTCGCTGCCAAAAAAAGCGCAAATATTCGTATAGCACAAACGGTCGTTTTTCCGCCGTCAATCCGGCCACCATCCCTTATCATAAAATAACAAAGTGTTGTGAACAAAACAAATGATCCAACGCCAAAGAAAACGCCATTGCTGTGCGCAAGTGACGTCTCCTTTGGCCGGTTGGACGATCAAGCGGAATGACGGTAAAATTCCGCAATTTTCTCCACGACGTACTGTTGCTGCTCCTCTTTCAGCTCTGGGAACATCGGCAGCGACAGCGCTTCTTTCGCCGCTTTTTCCGCCTCCGGCAACTGCCCTTCCTTATACCCGAGCGAAGCAAACACCGGTTGCAAATGCAGCGGCAGCGGATAGTACACCATCGTCGCGATCCCTTGTTCTTTCAAAAACGCTTGCAGCTCGTCTCGCTTCGGCGCTCGAATCGTGTATTGATGGAACACATGATAGCGCCCATCGACTTCTTTCGGCGTCACAACAAGGTCGCCGACCGCCTCCTCGAGCAGGCGCGTATACGTCGCCGCATGCTTGCGCCGCTGTTCCGTCCACCGATCCAGATGCGGGAATTTGACGCTTAAAATCGCCGCTTGCATCTCATCAAGGCGGCTGTTGTAGCCAAGTACATGATGGTAATATTTCGGCTTGCTGCCATGAACGCGGATGACCCGGCATTTTTCCGCCAGTTCGTCATCGTTCGTAATGATCATGCCGCCATCCCCGTAGGCGCCCAAGTTTTTCGTCGGGAAGAAACTGTACGTCGCCGCCGTCCCAAGCTCGCCGACGCATTTCCCGTTGTATTTCGCGCCGATCGCCTGGGCGGCGTCCTCGATGACAACCAATCCATGCCGCTTGGCAATCGCGGCGATCGCCTCCATATCCGCCATTTGCCCGTACAAATGCACCGGGATGATGGCTTTCGTTTTCTCCGTCACCGCCGCTTCAATTTGCGCCGGATCGATGTTGAACGTCACCGGATCGATATCGACAAACACCGGTTTGGCGCCGGCCCGCGCAATCGATCCTGCCGTCGCGAAAAAGGTGAACGCCGTTGTGATGACTTCATCGCCCGGCCCGACGCCGGCCGCTTGCAAAGCAATATGTATCGCATCGCTTCCGTTGCCGCAGCCGATTCNGTGTTTCGCCCGGCTGTAGGCAGCAATATCTGCTTCTAGCTTTTTGACATAATCTCCTAAAATAAAGCGAGAGGAGCGCATCACTTCATCCAATACGCGCATGATCTCCGGCTTCAATTGTTCATACTGTTCGCTTAAATCCAACATTGGCACGTTCATCGCAAGTTCCTCCAAATCCAAAAAATATATAGAATAAACATGTTTAGTTTATCACATTTGCGTCAATATATAATGACAGTTTTGTGGCAATCTTGGCCTTGCCGCAAAAAAAATCAGCGAAGGAACGGCAGAAGCTGCATAAACAACGAAAAAGAAGGGTATAATTTTCCAAAGAAGGGTAATTCCTGAAAAAAGCCGTTTGTCCCTTTCATGACACAAACGGCCCATTTGCTATTTATCGGTCATTTCCGTATACTTTTCGGCTTCCCCGAAGCAGCTTGCGAATAAAGGTCATAAACGGCTTGTACTGATCATTGACCAAGCCGATCAGTTCAGCAAGCAGTTCCCCGAAGACGATCAAGGCAAAGACGATGAGAATGGACTGCCATAACGTCGAGGCGGAGAACAAAATCGCGCTGATGGCAAACATCAGGCCAAACGCATAAATGAGCAAGACCGTGTTGCGATGCGAAAAGCCGAGAGCCAGCAGTCGATGATGAAGATGCGACTTATCCGGCGCCGAGATCGGCCTTTTATTCACAATGCGGCGAATAATGGCAAATGTCGTATCGAAAATCGGCACGCCCAAAATGATCACCGGAACGACGAAGCTGAAGAGCGTCACGCTTTTGTAAAGCCCTAGCACCGACAGGACGGAAATGGCATAACCTAAAAACAACGCGCCGGTATCCCCCATGAAAATTTTCGCCGGGTGGAAGTTGTAAAACAAGAAAGCGATGACGCTGCCCAAGATGATCAAGCAGAGCGTGAAAATGAGCATTTTGCCCGCCATGCCCGCCATGACGGCAATGGCCGCAATTCCAATGGCGGAAATGCCTGCGGACAATCCGTCCAACCCGTCGATCAAGTTGATGGCGTTCGTAATCGCGATAATCCAAAATATGGTGATCGGGTAGCTCCACAGCCCCAACTCAAACGTGCCGACAAACGGGACAGTCAAAAGATCGACCTTCAGCCCGGAAGCGACAACGACGAACGCCGCCAGCAGCTGGCCGGCCAGCTTCACTTTTGGCGACAGCTCGTACAAATCGTCGAGCATCCCGACGAGCACGATGATGATGGCGCCGACCGTCATCCCCGTCACTTGCTCTTTATACACCCCGCCGACAAAATAGCCGACGGCGACACCGATAAAAATGGCCAATCCGCCAAGCCTTGGCATGACTTTTGTATGCACTTTTCTCCCGTTCGGCCGATCGACCGCCCCAATTTTGATGGCGAGCTTGATCACGAACGGGGTGATGACCAATACTGTAATAAACGAAGCCAAACATGCGGCAAATGCTTCCATATTCATGTGCAATCACCTTGGCCTTATAAAATCGCGGAAACACACATCATCTTTATGTTACCATATACGATGAGTAAATCAATCTTTTTTTACACCCCTTTTTTGTCCCCAAGGATGGAAAATTTCTTTTTCCCTTGCCGCGAGAAGCTCGAGCGCCAATCCGGCGAACGATTCCACATTTTACATCCTCCCTCCACAGGAAACATCTTGTGCTATAATTAGGTTTTAGAGCACTTGATGTGAATCACGCCTGTCTAGGAGAGGAATGGACATATGTTTGCAAAAGTAAAGCAACTATTTGACGAAAGCGCGCGAGAAGTGCAGCGTCTTGCCAAGCTGGCGGCGCAAATCAATGAATGGGAACCAACCATTTCTTCGCTGAGCGATGAACAACTGCGCCAAAAAACGGTTGTCTTCAAAGAACGGCTCGAACGCGGTGAGACGCTCGATGACATAAAAACCGAGGCGTTTGCCGTCGTCCGGGAGGCGGCGCGGCGCGTGCTCGGTCTGCGCCATTACGACGTGCAACTGATGGGCGGATTGGCGATGCATGAAGGAAACATCGCCGAAATGCAGACCGGGGAAGGAAAGACGTTGGCGGCCACTTTGCCAAGCTACTTGCACGCCCTCCTTGGAAAAGGCGTCCACATTATTACGGCCAACGAATATTTGGCGCGCCGGGACTGCGAACAAATGGGCCGTGTGTTCCGCTTTCTCGGCTTAACCGTCGGCCTGAATGTGTCGCAAATGACGGCCAGCGAGAAAAAAGAAGCGTACGCGGCCGACATCACGTACGGCACCGGCACCGAGTTCGGCTTTGATTATTTGCGCGACAACATGGTGTACCGCCTCGAAGATAAAGTGCAGCGCCCGCTGTATTACGCCATCATCGATGAAATCGACAGCATTTTAATCGACGAAGCGCGCACCCCGCTCATCATCGCCAATAAATCGGGAATCGGAGCCGAATTGTTCCCGATTATGGCACGCATCGTCCGCACCTTCGAAGAAGGAAAAGAGTATGAACGGTCTCCGGAGACGAAACAAATTTTCCTCACCGAAGAAGGGGCGCAAAAAATCGAGCGGGCGTTTGGCATCGATAACCTATACGACTGGGAGCATCACGTGCTGCTCCATCATGCGATGCAGTCGCTGCGCGCTTGGTTTATCATGCGGCGGGATGTCGATTACATCGTCAAAAACGGCAAAGTGATGATCGTTGACCCGTTCACCGGCCGGGTGATGGAAGGACGCTCGTTCAGCGACGGCCTGCATCAAGCGATTGAAGCGAAAGAAGGTGTGGAAATCACCGAAGAAAACGACATCCAAGCAACGATTACGATCCAAAACTATTTTCGCATGTATGAGAAGCTGGCCGGGATGACCGGCAGCGCTACGCCGTCGAAAGAAGAATTTTGGCAAACGTACCGGCTGCGCGTTATTACGATTCCGACAAACCGGCCATCCCGACGCACCGACTGGGACGACCTCGTCTACCAGACGTACGAGGCGAAAGTACGGAAAATTATTGACGAAGTGAAAAAAATGAATGCCATCGGCCGCCCTGTTCTCATCGGCACGACATCGGTCGCTCAGTCGGAACGGTTGTCAGCAGCGTTTTCGAAAGCAGGCATCCCTCACCACCTGCTCAATGCCAAAACGGAGGAAGAAGAGGCGCGCATCATCGCGACCGCCGGGCAAAAAGGGCAAGTGATGATCGCCACCAATATGGCCGGGCGCGGGACCGATATTTTGCTTGGGGAAGGCGTCAAGGAACTGGGCGGGCTGCACATCATTGGCACAGAGCGCCATGAAAGCCATCGCATTGATATGCAGCTGCGCGGCCGGGCAGGACGCCAAGGGGATCCGGGGTCTTCCCAGTTTATCATTTCGCTCGACGACGATTTATTCCGCTTGTATGATCAAGATGAATTGAAAAAATGGAAAAGCAAAGTCGAGACGGATGAAACCGGGCGCATCGTGTCGCCCGACCCGATCAAGTTCGTCCAAAAAGTGCAAACAACGATCGAAAACGCCCATTATTCGGCGCGATTGCATTTATTGAAATTGGACACCGTGATCGACCAACAAAGCAAAGTCATCTACCATATGCGCGATCGCGTCTTGGCGCTGAAGCAAGCAGAGGTGCTGTCCGAGCTCCTTCGGCACATCCATCGCCATATCACGCAAACGATCGACCGTTATTGTCCGGAAAACGTCTTTTTTGAAGAGTGGAACATCGAAGGACTGCACAACGAGCTGCGCCGTGCCTTTTTCCGGTTTGCCTATCCGATTGATGATCTTCGCCATAAGCAAAAAGAAGAAATCGCCCAGCTTGTTTGGGACGAATACAAATCGCTTGAAGCGGCGCTCGCCGATCTTCCGTGCGACGAAGAACAAACCATGCGGCTTAAGCATTTGATGGTCGAAACAATCGACGCCCACTGGATTCGCCACTTAAATCAACTGAATTTATTAAAAGAGGGGATTCATTTGCGCAGCTACGGCCAAGAGGATCCGTACCGCGCCTTTGAAATGGACGCCTACCGCGAATTCGTCGCGCTGCAGCAAGCGATCGACGCCGGCATTTGCACGACAGCCATGAACTATTTGAAAAGCCAGTTTGTCATCGATGACGAAGCGGCCGCCGCCGCGAACAAACCATAACCGCGGCGCAGCACGCCGCCTCGTAAAGGAGGTTCCCTATGATTTTCCGACGAAAACAACGCACGCAACCGGAAGCCGAGCTGCCGGCGCAACATGTCAAACAGCCGGAGGTCGGAACGAAAACGACGCTGTCGTTTCATCNGGACTGGCAGCTGTCTCCGGAAGAAACGTACGTCTATCGCTTTTACCACGAACAGCTGCCGCCGCTTCAGCCAAACCAAATTTCCATTTCCGGCGTCAAGCTGGTCGAATACAACGATGGGTTTGTCGCTGTCGCCATTTTGCGCAACACGCTGCCGAAGCCGGTTCGCTTTGAACGAATCCGCCTGTTGCTGCTTGACGAGGATGGCACGGCGATCGCCCGCAAAGAGTTTGATATGAGCCCTTTCGGCGAACTGCCGCCGATGACGGCCCGCCCGTGGCGGTTTTTGTTCGCCGCCGAGGACAAGCTCGTCGATCAGTTGCCCGCAGATGGATGGAAGATCGCCTTTGAACTGACACCGCGGCATCGGCTCGACCTAGAGGAAAGCTGGGAGCAGGCGCTGTCGGCCAAGCAGCGCCAACAGCTGCAAGCCCTCGTTGACTCGGTTCCGCCTCCCGCTCCCGGAGAGGTGAACTTCATGGGCATTGAAGCGAAACAGCTGCCTTCCGGTGAACTAGGCGTCACGTTGCTCATTCGCAACGGCAGCGACAAACATATCCATTTTGAACAAATCCCGCTTGAAGTGCGGGATCATGCTGGCGATATCGTCGCCCGCGGATTATTTCCCTGCCATCTGGAAGTGAAAGCTCACACCAGCAAACCATGGACGTTCCTCTTCCCACCGGAATTGCTGCACAAAGCAGAACCGGATTGGACGTCCTGGAAGGTGACAATCCCATCCTCCCCGGCACAGAGCGAAAAGCAAGAAACGCCGTCAAGCGACGAGTAACCTGCAAAAAGCTGGCCCCCATGGTCGCCAAACGACCGATGGAGGCCAGCTTTCTTTGCATCGTTCCGTTCAAAACGACCGCGCTCCCGCTGTCGGCCGCGCCTTAGTCGAAGCAGCCGAACTTTGCACCATCAAGAGCAGACGGCTATCCAACGCATCTCGATGGGAGAGCCTTATTTCGTAGAAGCAGCGGTTTGAATCTCCATGTAAGCGCCTTTTTTCATCGCTACGCCGTCTTTGCTTTTTAACACCGGCGGAATGACCAACAAATAGCTCTGCCCTTTGGCCAGCTTCGCTGCCGGTTTGATCAAAAGCTCCGTCCCCCGGCGGATTTGCGCCGTCACCGCTACTTCCTGTCCACCTAATTGATACAATTTTACTCCGCTTACCGCGGTATTGGCGAGCGGACGAGAGAAACGGACGACAAACGTCTTATCGACCGGCGCATTGCGCAGCTTGCCGAGCGACTGATACCCTTTCAGCTGCCCAATCAGCAAATCGCGGTGAGCGGCATACAGCTCTTTCCCAACGACCGTCGGCACATCCGGCTTCACCCCAACGTGATGAATCGGCGTCCCTTTTGGCGAGAAAAAGTGGGCGACGGTCAACTTCAACATGCTGCCGTCCGACAGCTCAAACATTTCCTGCATCGATCCTTTGCCAAACGTCCGTTGCCCATACAAAACGGCCGCCTTTTGCTCCTTCACCGCCGCCGCCAACATTTCCGACGCGCTCGCGCTCGACGCGTTGACAAGCAGCCGGATCGGACCCGCCATTTGCACCGGCTGTTTGACAGCGGCATACACTTCTGGGTGATTCGAACGGTCGCGCAACTGAAACGCCTGTTTCACATTCGGGAAAAAGCCGGCGATTTGCTGCGCCGTTTCCACATATCCCCCCGGATTGTCGCGGAGGTCAAAAATCCACCCTTTCACCCCGCTTAACGAGCGAATGGCGCGTTCGATCTCACCAGGCGCTGTCTCATCAAAACTATATAGCTGAATATAGCCGATATTCCCTGCCAGCCGTTTGAACTCAACGTTCAGCCAGTCGATTTTTTCCCGCTTGATGGTGACGCTGACGGTTTCCTCGGTCGACGGCCGCCAAACGGTTACGGCCACCGTCGTTCCTTCTTCCCCTGCAATCAAGCTCAATACTTTTTCCATTGTCTCATTCGTTACCGGCTGCCCGTCAACAGCCTGAATCACATCGCCCGGCTGCAGTCCGGCGCGGGCGGCTGGCCCATTGTCCAAGACAGACATGATGTGGACGCCGTCCTCATCTTCCTCAATCATCACGCCGATGCCGACAGACTCCATATCGATCCACTTCAAAAATTCCTCGTATTCTTCCTTTGTCATATAGGCAGAATACGGGTCAAGCTGTTTGACAATATCTTGCGGGGTGCTCGCCTTCAGCACTTGATCGCTCACCGGTTCCACATAATACTGGCGGACAATTTCCCGCACTTCTTCGAGCACCTTCGTTGACGCCGGAGCCGTCGCCGCCTCCGCCGGCGGACTCCAAACCGAAAATGAAGCCGCAAGCAACATAAGAGCCGCCGCCCATCGCTGAATCACATTCATATCCGTCTCTCCTCTCCCGACATGCGCCGGTTTATTCGATATCGACATCTAAGACAACCGGCGCTTTAAAATCATCGATNTACACCGCCAGCTGCTTGCGCGTCGCCGCATCCACCACGTTTGGCAGCCACCGGTCGCAAAGCGACAGCAACCGCTCCGCCCGCGCGATATCCCCTTCATCATACGCATCAAGCAGCTTGTCCATGGCTTGCATAATATTGATGGCATAATACGCGCGCTGCTTGACAGCCAAAGCCGGGCGTTGAAACCATCCTTCCATCTTTTCGCGAAGCGACACTCCCGGAACGCGGCCAATGAGAATCGCCGTTTTGCGAATTTGGTATTGCAACGGGGCATAGGAATCATACACGACATCCACATCCCCCGTCCGCAGCGCCCGGTCGACGTTGGCCGTCAAGGTGCGCAATCGCTCCCCGCTTTCGACCGCGCTGATATAGGCGGAAGCCTTTTTCATCGTCTGTTCTCCGGCCGCGATCCGTTTTTCCAACTGCGCCCTTGCCGTTTGTGGACGCACGCGCGCCACTTCTTTTTTT